>JAPORL010000154.1 GCA_026712605.1 Pseudobdellovibrionaceae bacterium
AATTCTTCTTGTTGTTCCATAGTAATATTGTTTCCAAAAATAGATTTGGACATAATGGAAAAATTAAAATAATTGTTAATATCCTCTACCTCTAAATTTTTACTTAAAGCTAATTCCAAAAAATTTAAAACAAGTCCTTCAGAATCAGATGAAAAAGAAGCTTGCTCTTGTTCAGATAGCTCATAAAAGTTAGCAACTTTCAGATTCTGATATTCAGAGCTGATGGCTGGAAAATAAAAAAATACAAATAGAAAATATATATACTTCATTATAAAAACTTCTTTTTTTATTCATTTTTATTAATTTATTTATAATTTTTCAATAATTTTGAAAAATAAGACAAAACTGTTAAATTAGTGAACACTTAAAAAGTAAAGCTAGCTTTAGTATAAATATTTTTAAACTATAAGCTCTGTAAATCGCTTTTTTCTTCGTCTAATACCTTTTGAAAATAAGAAATTATTTCATCACATCCATTTTGTTCAATAAGAAAATTAAATTCAGACTGAAGAGGTAAAAGAATACTTATACTATCTGCGTGAACATCAACAATTTTAACAAAGCCTTCTTCATTTTTTTTAGTATAAAATTCCAAATTAAAATCCGTATCATTCATTTTTGAGTCAAAGGAAACTATTACTATTTTTTTTTCAGGAAATGATATAATATTTTTAAGTTCAGCATCCTGATGGACTAAATCTTTCACTTTTAAAGTTATTTTCATGTTTTGATAATCCATGAAAACACTTTTAAACCTTTCTTGCTGTTCCCTATCAAATATTTCTGTAGCGTCATTTAATATAAACTGAGCTATATGATCAAAATCAAAATAACTCTCCATGATCTTAAAGCCATCTCTTTTTAAATTGTCATTTTTTAAAGCTACATTAATAAGGTGTAAAGTCAGATCTTCAGGATGAGAAAAAGCCATGCTTTGAGATGGCTCTAATAAAGCTAATTGAACGGCGGATGTTTGTTTTGCATTTATTATTAAAAAACTATAAGAAAAAAATAAAGCTACCAATCTAATCATAAAACACACTTTTAAATAGGTGTTTAGAATAAGCAAAATTAATTTATTTTTCAAGAATTAGCAGTTTTTTTCTAAATATTGTTATAAAATGAGAAAAAAGCTATTTATATTTGCTTTTTCATTTTATTAACTAGACTAATTCATAAACAAAAAAGCCTAAAATTCAAAAAAAGCCATTTGCCCTTCTAAATAATTATCGGGAAATTTCAAAGGAGATCGACCTGCTAATTGAATAAAATCCTTGATTTGGTTTGTAGAAAAAGAATTTTTTTTCAATATATGTAAAAATAATTGACCACAGCTTAAAGCATCTGATTCAGCTCTATGAAAATTACTAGAATCAATTTTTAAATAATCACATAAAGTAGAAAGTTTATAATTAGCTAAACCGGGGAAGGTTTTTCTAGCCAGTTGACAGGTATCTAAAACCAAACCTCTTGGAGCTATTATCTGATGCTCTTCTATAACTCTTAATAAAAACTGAAAATCAAAAGGAGCATTATGGGCTACCATTAAATTAGAACCACAAAAGTCCACAAATTCCGGCAAAACTTCCTGAATAGAAGCTTGATTTTTTAACATCTCATCTGTAATTCCATTGATTTTAGAGGCTTGCTCAGGAATAGGTATATCAATAGAGACCAACTGCTGATAGCTCTCTTCTACTTCACCATTTTTAAAGCGAACAGCGCCTATTTCAATAATATGATCTAAATGGCTAAGTGTTCCTGTTGTCTCTAGATCAAAACTGACAAAATCTTGCATATATCCTTCTTTTTAATAAAAAAGCTTAACTCAAAAAAATAAAATTGAAAAATGTTTTTATTTTTTTAAACTTTATGTCATTTTTCAATCAGTTCAAATCTAAACTCATTTTGAAGTTTATGTGAAAAGCTTAGTAAGATATAAAGCTAAAAACTCAAACATGCGGTTTGCCACAAGGCGACTTGCAGTCGCTTTGTGTTCAAATCCGAACTCTTTTTTAACTTTGTATCTTACTAAGCTTTTAATCAAAAA
>JAPORL010000242.1 GCA_026712605.1 Pseudobdellovibrionaceae bacterium
CAGTCGCGTTGTTGTCAAATCCGAACTCGTTTTTAGCTTTGTTTAATCGTCCCATTCAGGAGCAAAAGGTGGATCAATTACTCTTTGTTTATTTTTATTTAAACGAAATAATAGAGCTTTGTCTTTATCTTCTAATTCAAAATCAAAAATATTACAATTTTCCTCTATATAAGTTTTATGAGAGGATTTAAAAATAACAACAACATTTTTTTGCTCAATTAACCATCTTAAAGCAATTTGACAAGGAGATTTTTTATATTTTTTTCCTAATTCAATTAACTGTTGAATTTGTAAAATCTTTCCTCTTACTAAAGGACTGTAGGCTGTTAAAAACATATTTTTATTTTCTATAAAATTTAACATTTTATTTTGATTGATTAGAACATGGTATTCCACTTGATTTGTTATAATTTGAGGACAAATTTTAAGAGCTTGTTGTAATAAATCGCAAGTAAAGTTACTAACTCCAATGTGACGAATTTTATTTTCTTTTTGTAAGGACATAAAGGCTTGTAAAGTTTCTTCTAGAGGAATATTTGAATTTGGCCAGTGGATTAATAACAAATCAACATAATCTGTTTTTAGTTTATTTAAACTTTCCTGAAAACTTTTTTTGACTTTTTGTGAAGTTAAGGAATCAAACCATATTTTAGTTGTTAAAAAAATTTTATCTCGGGAAATTTTTGATTCCTTAATTCCTTGTCCTACTTCGGATTCGTTATCATAAATTTGAGCTGTATCAATATGTCTTAAGCCTAGCTCTAAAGCTTTTTTAACAGTTTCAACGGCTGAAAAATTTTTTAATTCGTAAGTTCCAAAACCTAATTTTGGAATACTAAATTCATTATAAGACCAGTTTTTCATAGCTATTTTACGCAACATTGAGCTCTTGTTTCTCAATTTTATTTAGAAGTTTATACTTTAATCTTTCTATAGCTTGGGTGTGTAATTGAGAAACTCGGCTCTCTGTTACTTTTAGAATCTGACCTATCTTTTTGAGATTAAACTCTTCATAATAATATAAAGATAAAACTATTCTTTGTCTTTCCGGTAACTCTTTAATAGCTTCAACAATGACTCTATTAAGAGATTTTTTATTAATTTGCTGTAAGGAAGAATCGGATTCTTCCAAAACTTTTAAAACAGAATTTTTATCCACATGATTAAAAACAGAGCTTCCATCTATAGAAACTATATTAACTTCTTTGGTTTGATTTAACATAGAGTGATATTCTTCCAAACTAATTTCAAGAGCTTCTGCAACTTCTTGTTCATTAGGAGGTCTTGAGAATTTTTGCTCTAAAAATTTAGTCACTTTGTCAATTCTTTTAGCTTTATCTCTAATAGAGCGAGGAGTCCAGTCTTGAGCTCTTAAAGCATCCAAGATAGCTCCTCTTACTCTAAATTCAGCGTAAGTTTTAAATTTATTGTTTCTGCTAGGATCATATTTTTGAATAGCATCCATTAAACCAATTACAGCATTGGAAATAAGGTCACTGTAATGTATATGCGCGGGCAAACGAGAAGATATTCTCCGAGCGATACATTGAATCATAGGTAGATAGTTTTCAACCAATTGATTTCTTTCTTTTATAGTTAAGTTTTTCTTTAACAGCATCTTTTCAAATCGCGCTTCGTCTTTTTTTATTTTTTGTTTTCTTTTCTGCTTTAGACTAATAATATTTTTTCGTAATTTATTTATTTGTATATTCTTCCTAGTTGAGTGTAGTTTTGCGCTGGTTTTTTTTTGTGCTTTTTTTCTAACTGTAGGAATGATTTTACTATTTTTAGATCTTTTAACCATACTATCTCCTTATAAATTAATTTAATATTTCTGTTTTAATTTTTATTTGATCTACTAAGCTATCACTTAATAAAGTATTTAATTGGCTTTGAATTTGATTATAAAATTGATCTTGTTTTAAATTTTGAATAGATTGTCCAGATAAGAGAAATAACAACTGTTTTTCTAATTTAGGATTTTGAAGTAATATATTCTTTTTGTTTTCTTCATCTAGTAGAGTTATATAAACCTGAACTTTA
>JAPORL010000221.1 GCA_026712605.1 Pseudobdellovibrionaceae bacterium
CGGATTTGAACACATAGCGACTGAAGGTCGCTTTGTGGCAAACCGCATGTCTGAGCTTTTAAGCTTTTAATATAAAAATAAAAAATGATTTTGGATTTGAAAACATAACGACTGAAAGTCGCTATGTAGCAAACCGCATGTCTGAGTTTTTAAAGCTGATATTTACAAAGTTTTATACAAGCTTTATTCAAAATTAGCTTGAAATTTATTAAAGGTCTAAATAGTCTCAAAAAAAAATGACTACATCAAAACAAAGCAAGTATCAACTTTTAGAGTCCGATCATAACAGATTAAAATCTCTTTTAGGTAGAGAGCCAAAAACTTTAGAAATTGTACTAGCTTTGGCTTTATGGAATGAACATTGTTCTTACAGAAGTTCCAGAAAACATCTTAAAAAATTTCAATTTCTCACTCAAAAAAAAATTTCAGGATTAGGAGAGCAAGCGGGAGTTGTAGATTTAGGAGAAGGAGAAAAAATTTGTTTTAAAATGGAGAGTCATAATCACCCTTCTTATATAATTCCTTATCATGGATCGGCTACAGCAGTTGGAGGGATTTTGAGAGATATTTTTGCAATGAATGCCCGACCTATCGCTTTAGCGGACTATTTATGTTTCGCTGATACTTCTAAGGAATCAAACTCTATTGTTAAAAAAGAGCATGCTTATCGTGTGTCTGAAGTCGTAAAGGGGATTGGAGATTATGGAAATTGTATTGGTGTGCCTACTGTCACAGGATACACGGAATTTTCTAATTCCTATAATGGAAATATTTTAGTAAACGCTATGGCTTTGGGTTATCTAGGCTCTCATTCTAAAGTGATGAGTTCTAAAGCCACAGGCAAAGGCAATTATGTCGTTTATGTGGGTTCGGCTACAGGACGAGATGGAATTTTGGGAGCTGATATGGCCAGTCAGTCTTTTAAAAAAGATAACAGCTCTGCTAAACCTACAGTTCAAATTGGAGATCCTTTTTTTGGAAAACAGCTTATGGAAGCCTGCTTGTTAGCTATGGAGAGAAACTTAGTTTTAGCTTGTCAAGATATGGGAGCCGCTGGTTTAACCTGTTCTAGTTTTGAAATGTCAGACAAAGCCAACTTAGGTTTGAGTTTGCATTTAGATAAAGTGCCTTTGCGAGATAGTGAGCTAGGACCTGAAGAAATTTTACTTTCAGAAAGTCAAGAAAGGATGCTTTTTATTTGTAAGCCTTCAACTTTTAAAGAGCTGGAAAGCTTATTTCATTCTTACGAATTGGAAATTGCTATTTTAGGTGAAGTCTTAGATCAAAAAGAGATTGAGCTTTACTGGAAAGGGAAGCAAATTTTAAAAATAGATCCAAAGCTTTTTACCAGCCATTCCCCTTTAGAAGATCGTCCTTATGTTTTTCCAGATCCTGTTAAAAGAGTTTCTTTTAAAACTGTAAAGGATGAAAATCATAAAATTAAGAATTTATTATTATCTACTTTATCTTCTTTGCAAGGTCGGAGCCGTCAATTTATTTACAGTCAGTATGATCAAAGGGTAGGAACAAATACAGTTAAAGATTCTTCTTATCCTATAGCTATTATGCGTCTTCCTGAAAGTGGAAGACAATTAGCTATTGCTATGGGATGTCGCCCTTATTTAATCCAGTTGGATGTAGAGCAGGGGGCTAAAGACGCTGTGTTTTTTCCTGCTTTGCAGTTGGCTCTTAGAGGATTTGATTTGCTGGCTGTTACAGATTGTTTAAATTTTGGCAACCCCAAAAAACCAGAAATTATGGGAGAATTTGTACTATCTGTAGAAAAAATAGCAAAGGTTTGTCAGGTTTTAGACACTCCTATTATAAGTGGAAATGTCAGTTTTTATAATGAAACTGAGGGGAAAAATATCATCCCCACTCCTTCTATAGCTATGACAGGATTAAAGGATAAGGAATATTTCAATTTTCCAACAGGTTTTCAAAAATCAGATGAGAAGGTTTATCTTATCTACTCTCATCAGTTTTGTTTTGAGGGAGGCTTAATAGGGAATAAAGAAGCTTATGGGGATTT
>JAPORL010000012.1 GCA_026712605.1 Pseudobdellovibrionaceae bacterium
GCAATTCCCGAATACCACTGTCAAAGGCTTTCTGTAAGAAGGGCAGAGCGGTTTCTCCTACCTCTATCGTCAAAGACAAAGCATGGAGTTGCGATTCTAGATCATCACTTTCAAGCGCCATATTTAATAAAGGTATAGCTGTTTCTCCTAATTGTATAGATGAATACATAGCCTCCATTCGCAAGTCATGATCAGTATTTACAAAGGCTGTCTTTAAGAATGGCAGGGCTTTTTCTCCCATACCGATTATCATTCCAAGCCCTCTTATCCAATCTGAATAACTAAACTCCTCTTCAAAACCTCCCATTCCTAAAATCAAACGAAGCTCATTATCTGAAACATCTTCCTTCTTAAGACTAGCTATCAACTCCTCTCTTAGCTCTCCTTCTGTCCTTAAAGCCATAGATAGCCTGTCTAAAGCCTCTGCATTTGCTATTAGTCCCCCCTCTTTGTAAATAGATAAACTCTTTAATAGTTCCTCACTAGGGTTTAACAAGACCTCCCTCCTCAGCCTTTTAAATCCTTCCTTTTTTTCCTCACAATTAGATAAAGCTAGCTCTTCTCCTTCAAAACATAAGGGAAACACTCTAGCTAAATCCCTTTTTAAACTCTCATCTTCAGGAAAATGATAATTCTCATCTTTTAGTATCTCTTCTTTAAAACAAATAGTGTCTCTATCCTTACAGATTTCTTTTAATCTTTTAGCTACTTCTCCAAGCTTGTAAGCATTCAACAAACCAGCTCCATTGATACGAGGCTTTTCAAAAGAGTGCAAAGTCGGAAGAGCTGTCTTTTCTAACAAAGTCTTAGCCTCTTTAGCTGTGGGATGATAACCTGACAGCCATTCAAAGCCTGCTAGACTTCCCGTCACTAAAGGCGTCGCTCCACTAGTCCCTGAAAACCTTATATACTCTCCATCTTTTCCAGCAGAAGTGATCCAATAATCAGACGGAGCTAAAATAGAAATCTCCTCTCCAGATTGGGAAAAATCACTTACAAAGCCACTAGGAGAAAAACTCCCAACTAAAATCATATCAAAATCTTGAGAGGCTTTTTTTTCCATATCATCTAATTTTTTTGGAAATCTATTTCCTGAAGAGTTTACAATAATAGGAGGAGAGACTTTAGCAGAAGAAAGGCTTTTTAAAGCTTCCAAAATATCTTTACTTTCATGCCAGCTCATAGAAATGTTGATATAGTGAGGTGCTCTCCCTTTAAAGCGAAAAAGAAATTCCCCTGGATATTTTGTCTCATAGAATAGTGCATCAAATCGGTATCCCTGTAATTTGGGAAATTCTATTGTTGAAGAAGTTTTCTCATCCCACAGCCCTGGCAAAACCGCATGCCTATCCCAATCTGAAATTAAATTCTTAACATGAATATTATGATCAACATCTTTAGTATCAAAAACTGCAATCCAGTTTTCTATATTAGGGTCTGGAACCTTCTCCAATTCCTCTCTCAAAAGATCAGAGCCTATCAGTTCTTGTGCCCAGTAGTCAGATAAAGTGTCCCATTTTAAATTTCTCTTGTGCGAAACAATATCGCAGGTTTTTATATTTAAAGCTTTTTGAGTGACTTTCCCTATTGAATTCAGTTCTTCATTCTTGCAGTCCTCACACTTAAAGTTAAAGTCCGCTTCTGTTCCCTTTGATTTTGCTAATAAAATTCCTCCTGAAAAGCTGTTAGACACCAAGTTGCTTTTGAAATCATTAAGTAAAAATTTACTAACTGAAGTTTGATTAACAGGCAAAAGATGATCTGGACTACATCTTCTCATATAGGATAAATTCTCAAGTTTTTTGCAAGCAGACTCTCCTAAAATAGAAGGCTTTAATCCTCCCTCTTTCCAGAAAAACAATTGCGCTTTAAAACTTTTTATATTTTTAGTCCTCTTTAAACCACTGGAATTTAAAATCCTATTAAGTTCCCTTTGCTCTTTCAAGCTCGGCCAACGATGAAACCTTAATATCAAACCTCTCGCTTTTTTATCTAGCTTTTTCCTTTCAAGCTCACTCAAAA
>JAPORL010000023.1 GCA_026712605.1 Pseudobdellovibrionaceae bacterium
AAACATTGGCCATAGGAAATTAACACTATCAAAAAGGCTGACCATAAAACAACAGCAGTTCCTACAGTATGAAGTAAAGGTTTTAGTAAGGATACGGTCATTTCTCCAAAAGCTCCTCCTAAGCTGACTTCTTGATCAAAAAACTGTATATTAGAAAAATGAAGTTCAAAAATTGAAGCTAAAGACATTAGACACAGTAAAAATATAGCGCTAGATTCAAAGCTGAAGAATTTTTCTCTAAAAGGATGAAATAACAAACTATAGACTAGGACAAATCCTCCTAAAACAATCCACCATGAAGAAAGTCCAAAAAATTGATATAACAAATCAGCTAAGCTAGATCCTACAAAACCACATAAATTATTTACTTTAAGTGAAAGTCCAACTGAGTTAAGAGAAGGATCCTGAGGATGATAACTATATAAACTAAGGCTTATAAATACTAAAAAGCCTAAAACTAAAACTCCTTTTAGCCTATTTTTTCTGGATCTTTCTTTCAATTTTTTGTTCCAAGTCATTTCTATTTAAAGTATAGATAAATTTTTAGGAAACAAAAAGTCTGGTTTTTTATTTTTAATACGATTTTTCCACCGAGTTAGTCACATAAAAATTATTTGTTGCTCTTTTATTAAATTAATACTACATTTTTGAAAATGAACTTTAGCCTTGAACCCATTTCTTCTTCCGATAACGCGGTTTTAATTCTATTAGAAGAGGTTCGACCAGAAGATATTATAGAGAAAAAATTACTTTATTTTTTAAAGAAAGGTCCTATAGGCACACAAATTCTTAAAACTTTTTTTGAACCAGTTGAAAAGGCTGTTATAGAGTTTTGCTTAGAAAAAAATTGTGGAAATCAAGTCAAAACCGCTCAGGTTTTAGGAATTAATCGCAATACCTTGAAAAAAAAGATACAAAAATATAACTTAAATATTCAAAAAACTATATTGAGGGAAAAAAGAACCTCTTATTGTAAAAGTCGTGTGTTTGTTGGATCTGTTTCTTCTTTGGATTTATTTTGTATTTTTCGTGATAAGCTTTTATTGGATTATTCAAAAAATAAAATTCCCTCTACTAACTTGCTAAATAAGTTTTGTCGACCCATAGAGAGAAAAATTATTCAAATGGTATTAGATTATTGTAAAGGAAATCAAATAAAGTCTTCTCACTTTTTAGGAATTAATCGCAATACCTTGAAAAAAAAGATGGATTTAAAATCAAAAATGAGAGTGCATTAAATGAGAGAAGCTCTTCCCTCTAGTTTATCAGCTGAAAGAGCCATTCTTGGAATTCTCTTAATGGGAGAAGAAAGAGATTGGGATGAAGTGGCTGATTATTTGAAAGAGGATGACTTCTTTCAACCTGCTCATAGAACAATTTTTTTAAACATTCAAGAGCTTTATAAAAAGGGTCAAAGTGCTGATCCCGTCACAGTAGCAAATTCCTTAAAAAAGAATGAACAATTAGATCAAGTGGGAGGAGCTAGTTATCTCAGTGATTTAATACATGAATTGGCTTCTACAGCGAATATAAAAGCTTACGCTGATATTGCTGTTGAAAAAGCAACACTCAGAAAAATTATAAGAAAATCAGAAGAGTTTATACAAAAAGCTTACAAAGAAGACTATACAAAAATAGAGCACTTTGTAGATTATTTAGAATCTGAGGTTTTTCAGTTAGGAGCTCAAGATAAACAATCTAATTTAATTCCTTTAAATAGTTTGGTTGAAACAGGAATTAAAAAACTTGAAAATTTATTTCATAAAAAAATTTCTTTAACAGGACTGTCTAGCTCTTTTTCTGAATTGGATCATTTAACCTCTGGGTTTCAGGATTCAGAGCTGATTATTTTAGCCGCCAGACCTTCTATGGGTAAAACTGCTTTGAGCTTAAACTTTGCTCTTCACAATGCTCTTTACAAAAAAAAGAAGGTGGCTTTTTTTTCTTTAGAGATGTCTAAAGAATCCGTTTTGATGAGATTACTGTCTTCTTTATCGCAAATCAATCTCTCACAGATTATG
>JAPORL010000091.1 GCA_026712605.1 Pseudobdellovibrionaceae bacterium
GCAAAATCTGTGCTAAAACCAAAAGGTTTTATTATGGTAAACTCCAGAACATTTTTATAGCTAAGTTCTAGTCAAGTCTAAATGAAATTCTTCAGGAGAGAACAAGCTTTAAAAGCGAGTTCGGCTTTGAGCACAGAGCAGCCATAGGGTGCTCTGTGGCAAAACGCATGTCTGAGCCTTTTAAAGCTTGTTCTCTCCTGAAGAACTCAGAAGATTTTATAGATAGGCTTTACCAAGTTTGCCATCAAAACCCTTTGGGTTTTCCATTAGGTAGAAAGCCAATGACCTTGGACCCTACCCTCTTCCAGTAAACTGTTTTTCCTGAAGGAGTATATATTCATATTCTTTCAAACACACGCAGTTTTGCGCTACGAGAGCGGGGGTTTCTTTTTATTTCCTCTCTGGATGGTAAGATGACTTTTTTAGTCAGGTTATATCCTTCTGTTTTATGTGCATTTTTAAAAATATTTTTTACAATGCGATCTTCCAATGAATGGAAGCTTAAGACAAAAATCCGCCCGTTTTTATTGAGAGAGGAAATCATTTTCGGAAGACTCTGTTTTAAGCCCTTCAGCTCCTCATTTACTTTTAAGCGTAGAGCTAAAAAATAAGGGGTGGCTGGATGAAAGCCTTTTTTTTTCCAACCTTGTGTATTTACAATTAAATCAGCTAGTTGTTTGGTGGTTTCCAAAGAAGCGCGTTTTCTTTGTTTTATAATAGCTTTTACTACACGCGCCGACTTATATATCTCTCCATAGGAATAAAATAACTCCGTAAGTTTTGTCTCACTCCAGGAGTTAATAATATCCCGAGCTAAAAAAGTTTTTGTTCTGTCCATTCTCATATCCAGAGGGCCTTCCTTATAAAAGCTAAATCCTCTTTCTGCCTGATCTAGCTGGGGGGAACTAACCCCTAAATCAACTATAATTATATCAAAGCCTGTATTTTTCAAAAAAAGAGAAAAGCAGTTTTCTGTTAAGTCTGAATAGGAATGGAAATTAGCATGTATTAAATTGAGAGATTGTTTAGGAAAGTGAGGTTTTATATTCTTTTTTCCCCACTCTATGGCAGAAGAATCGCAATCTAAAGCAATAACAGACACAGACGAATACTCTTTGAGAATGGCCTGCGTATGGCCTCCTGCTCCAAAAGTGGCATCTAGCATCCATTTTTTTTGTGTAGAAGAGATCGTTTTGTCATTCAGATTTGTGTATTCATTTTGTAAAGAAGGGGGCAATAAAGTTAATATTTTCTTTAGTAAAACAGCTTCATGCTTAAATAAAGGTGCATTCATTTATTTATTTGGTCGTTTTTGATACCATTTTGAAGTAAATGAGTTTTTTTACCAATTAAGGTAAGTTTTTTACAAAATCCAGTACTTCTTGAGCATGACCAGATACTTTCACTTTTCTCCATTCTTTAACTATATTTCCTTTTTTATCCAGAACAAAAGTACTTCTTTCAATGCACATTATCTTTTTACCAAAAAAATTTTTTTCTTTAATGACATCAAAAGCTCGACAAAGTTTTTCATCAGAGTCACTGATTAAATCAAAGGAATATTTGTATTTTTCTTTGAATTTCTCATGGGAGCTCATATTATCTCTGGATACACCTATTATATCAGTGTGACAAGATTGAAATTTTTTATATAGGCGAGTAAAGTCTTTTCCTTCAGAAGTACAGCCAGGGGTGTCGTCTTTAGGGTAAAAATAAAGAACCAGGTTTTTCCCTATAAAATCCTTTAGGGAGAGCTCTTTGTTTCCTGTAGCGGGTAGAGTTATACTAAGATTTTTGTTATTTAGAGTGGTTTTTTTCATTTTGAACCAAAAGGGTGTGATTTTTGTTTTCACGGGGATAAGTTTTCCCCGAAACTTGCAAAGAATATCAACTTTTTAAAATAGGTATCACTTTTCTTATGGTAAATCAAGTCAGACCTCTTAAATATTTAAAAGCTTACCATTAAAAACCCCATGGGGTTGTTATGGGTTTTGCATGGGATGGAAAGCTT
>JAPORL010000063.1:0-5616 GCA_026712605.1 Pseudobdellovibrionaceae bacterium
TGTTTGAAAATTCTAGCTTAAATCAGATTCCCGCTTTCGCGGGAATGACGAGAAGGTTGGAAAAGCTAAACAAGATCACTATATATAATTATACTTATAAATGATGGAGAAATTTATTGATCAAGTTTTTCTGCTTTATAAATAAATTTTTTGCCTGATTTAAGGCTAAATCAGAACTTTGAGACTGCGGAGAAAAACTTAAAGCTTCCAGCTTTTTAAACATTATTTCAAATTCTAAATAATATTTTTCCTTTAAATTAGGTGTTAAAGAATTTAAAGCTTGTCTCCAACCAGAAAGTAAATCTTGCATATTAGAGGAAGATAAAACATAAGTCCCTAATTCTATCATACGAATACAAGCTGTTTGCCAATCTTTTTTATCTAATAGTTTTTGTATAACTACAAATTTATTATTTACTTTTTCCTTTAAAGATTTTTCTCGGTTTAAAAGAAACTTCCTACTAAAAATAGCCAATAAGAAAAGAGCAGTAAAACAAAATAGAAATAAAAAGAATTTTATCAAATTTTTATAGTTAATAAAAGATGGCCAATAAAAAGTTTCTAAAGCGGTATCATTAAATAAACTCGTTTTAATTTTATTATTTTCTGGAGTATCTAAAAATGACTCACCTAAATTATTATTAGATTCTCCTTTTTGGACTGAAATTACAAATTCAGGACTTTTATGAGAGATATACCGATTCGTTTTAGGATTAAATGTACTTAAAGAAAAAGAAGGTATAATTACTTGCCCTGCTTTTTTTGGAATAATAATAAGTTCAAACTCTTTCACACCAATTCCTCTATCAGAAAATTGAGATTTTTTAACTGGAGGATAAACTGTAATAGAAGGAGGAAAAGAAAGAGAAGGTAAATCAATAAACCTAGGATGCCCTGATCCTGAAAAAATAATCTTCAAAGACAGAGGCTCATTCACTGTTCCAGTATTTTTTTTCATTAAGTACTGTATGGAAAAATCTCCCACAGCTCCTGTAAAAGTTTTATCTAAGCCTTCTGAAGGAAGATCTTGAACTGTGATTTTTCTAACTGGAAAAGATAAAACTTTTCCAGAATTAAAAAAAGAAGACTGTCTGATAGAATAAGAGTCTATTTCTAAATCACCCGATCTTATTGGAAATAACCATGCGCTGTCTATTAACTGTTTTCTATAAAGTGTATTACCTATAATTTCTGAACCTATATTTGGATTTTTAATATCTAATTTTTCTTTCCAAAAACCCTTTAGCTTAGGTAAATTAAGCAGTTCAAAATGGATAGAGCTAGAGCTTGATAGTATAAACCAATCCGCTTTTAATCTTTCTGATTTAAAAATAGAATTAGCGCTTAACTCTAGTTTTAATTTTACATCTCCTTTTGATTTATCAGAAAATATATCTGGCAAATTTCCAAAACCTTTAAATATTGAATCAGGAAAATTAAAAGGATCTGGGATATTAAATGGAAAATTGGGAATAGATCCAGGAGCTTGACCAGAACTTGAAGAATTGTCCTTAACAACTGTTATAGAAATGGCTTGAGTTTGTAAATCTTTATCATCCGCCTTTACTTTTAAAGCAGGTATTTTAAAAACACCTATGGCTTTAGGCTGTAGACGATAGTTTTTTAAGAGAGTTTTTGTTCTACTCATTTTACCATTTATAATTTGAACAGAACTTTGTTGAGAGCTAAACTCATCTAAAAAATAAAAATCTTTTAATTGGATTATATCTGGAACTTCAATCTGCTGAGGAATAGATTTGTTAGATTTAAACTGTAAAGTTAAAACAAAGGTTTCATTAAGACCCACTTCATTTTTATCTACAAAATATTTAAATTGTAGAGCTTGTGTTAATAGAGGAAAAAATAAAAGTAATAAAAATCTCATCTACCAATCCTTCCCTGTTTTATCTCCAAAAGTTTTTATATCTTGATAAAATCTCGTTCTCACTTTATTTTCTTGTTTTTGAACCTCCTCTAAAATGGCTTTTTGCTCTCTTTCGGTCAAAGGTTTTTTATTAGTTTGCTCTACTTTTTCAGATTGATCAGGATCATCAAGTTGATTCTGATTTTCTTCAGCCTTACTTTCAGAATCTCTTTTTTCATTTTCTTGAGATTGATTTTGATCAGATTCTTTTTGATCTTTTTCTATATCCTTTGAAGAGGAGTTTTCTTGTTGGTTTTCTTTAGATTGATCACTATCAGAACCGCTAGATTGATTTTTACTTTCTGAATCCTTATTATTTGAACCTTGACCCTTTTCCTGCTCTTGATTTTTAAAAAGCAGTTCTATATTTGTTTTTATTTCTTTTTCTTTATATTTAAACTTTAAAGCCGATTGATAATTTTTTAAAGCTTTATCTCTATCCCCTAAGCGTCCGTAAAGTTCTGCCTGATTAAAGTAAGAAAAAAATACCCCTATATCTTGATTTTTAGATTCAGATATTATTTTATAAATTTCAAAGGCTCTTAAAGGCTGTTTTAATAAATCATAACTCAAGCCCAGATTCAAATACGATCGATTATCTAAAGCCCCTTCCTCAACATTTTGTTTAAAATACTTGTTAGCTGAAACAAAATCCTGATTTCTGAAAGCTTTAATCGCTTGTTCATTTAAAGAACTATTATTAAAATAAAATAATACTAAACATAAAATAAATACAATAAAAAATATAAAAATCAAAATTTCAAAAACAGAAAAAATTTTGTATAGTTTCATTTTAATTTTCCCTGATACTTAACTTTCTATCATTTAATAACAGTTCAAATAAAGCGAGAAAAAAAGCCACCAATAAAAACCATTGATAGTATTCTTTTTTTTGAATAAATTCATTTTTCTCAAATTCTGATTTTTTAAGAGTATCTAAATCTTTTTTTAACTTCTCTATGGATTGACTGCCATAACTTAAATGATAGTAAGAGCCTTTCCCCCATTTTGCAAAATTTTTTAAAGACTCTGGCTGTAGACGGCTTATAACTAATTTTCCAGAGCTATCTTTTTTATACTCCTTTATATTATTTTTATAATCTCTAATAGGAATAATTCCTCCCTTTTGAGTCCCAACAGACAAAGTAAAAATTCTTAATTCCTCTTCAGAAACTAAAGATTTAATAATATTATAAGTTTTAGCAGAATGATCTTCCCCATCAGAAGCTAATAAAATCACTTTCAAAGCCGATTCTTTTTGTTTTAAGCCTTCAAAAACCTGAGCGCTTAACTGAAAAGCTCTTTCAAAATTAGTTCCCTGATTACTTAAATAATCTACGGATAAATCATTCAAATAGGATTTAATAGCTGTTAGATCATTAGTAAAAGGGCTAGCCAAAACAGAAGAGTTTGCAAAAAAAGCCAAAGCCACTTGATCTCCTGAAGATAAATCTAACAAACGATTTAATTCTTTCTTTAAAAAATCTAAACGGCTGGGAAGAACATCTTCTACTAACATACTATTAGAAATATCAACTAAAAGTAAAATAGAAATACCTTTATTTGGAAGTTCAATTTTTTCTCCTAAGCCTTGAGGTCGAGCAAGAGCTAAAATTACAAAAATTAAAACAAAAAATTTTAAAACTATCTTTATACTTCGTTTTCTATTACTAATAGAAAAGCGTAAAGAGTTATCTTGTTTTCCTAACCATTTTTTTATTTTTTTATTTCTATATAAAACACGAAAAATGTATAAAAGAACAAGAATAAGAAGAATAAAAAACCAATAAAAATATTCTGTATTTTTAAAAAACATTTTTATAAACCTCTAAAAAATACAGTAATAGATAAAAAAACAGATAATAAATATAAAATAAATCCTATTAACAAAATATTTTCAAAATATTCTGTATATTTTGTCCATTTATCAATTTTTATTTCATAGGTTTCCAACTCACTCACTTTATTGAAAATGTTCTGTAAAGAATATAAATTATTAGCCATAAAAAACTCTCCTCCTGTTTGTTGAGAGATTTTTTTCATCAGCTCTTCGTTAATCCGACTTTTAATTCTAACCTTTCTATAAACTTTTCTTCCTAAAAGGTCTTTATCTTCTATTGTAACAAAAAATTGACCGCTTTTTTTACCTAATCCAATTGTATAAACTTTTATTTCATTTTGTTTTACCAGTCCTAAAGCTGTTTCTGGATCAATAAAACCGGCATTATTTTCTCCATCCGTTAAAAAAATAAGAACACGACTTTTTTTAGGAGAATACTGCAAGCGAGCTGTTGCATTTGCTAAAGCTACCCCAATAGCTGTTCCTCCTTCAACAGTAGAATAAGATTTTATTCCTAAAAGATTTTTTTTTAATAGGTCATGATCATAAGTGAGAGGAGTTTTTGTAAAAGACTCTCCAGCAAAAACAATCAATCCTATTCTATCATAAGGTCTTCCTTCAATAAATTTTTTCACAACTTCTTTAGAAGCTGATAAACGAGTGATAGAAGGACCCATATCCTCTATCATCATGCTTAAAGAAATATCCATAGCAATCATAATATCTAAACCCTCTTGGCTTTGATGAGAGGCTTGCTCTGCGCTTTGAGGTCTAGCTAAAGCAAAAATCAAAGCAAGCAAAGATAAAGCTATTAAAAAATTGGGTATAAAAATCAACTGAGCTCTCAAAGAAATAGGGCTATTCGCAAATAAATTGAGATCGCTATAAAAAAAAGTTCCTTTTTTTTTATTAAAAAATAAATACAAAAAAGCTACTGCTAGTAAAGCTAATAAAATAAAAGCAAGAGGACTATGCCATTCAAATTGTCCCATTATTTTAAATCCTTATTCTCATCTATTAAAAACACTAACTTTTGACAAAATTTTTTAAGATCAAAGTAAATTTTTGTAGACAGCTTATCTTTATTAAATCCTGACATTTCACTTAAAAACTGATAAATATTTCTTCCTTCTTTTTTATAAAGAGTGGGATGATATTTTTTTAAATTTTTCATGATTTGTTTATCCGTTTTATTTAAAGCTGGAATAAATAAGCTATCTTCTAAAAAAGTTTTAAATATTTTATCTAAATATTTGATAGAATGTATAAGATCTTTTTGCTCTCTTCTTAAATTAACAACAAAAAATTTAGAAGCCTTTAAATGATTACCTCGTTTTAAAATAGATTTAAGAAATTTTCTCCTTTTAAAAAAGCGAAAAGTAAATAACAAAATAAAATAAGCTATAACAATAAAAGATAAACTGATACTAAAAGTGTACCAAAAATCAGGCTTTAAGCGAAAAGGGCCGTAAGGACCATAAGCTTTAGTTTCTTTTTTAGTTAAAACAGATTGAATCTCAAATGAAAGATTATCTATTTGAATTTTATTTTGTCCATCCGTGATATAAAATTTTTTATCAAACAAGCCGGTTTTATAAGGAACAACTTTTAAGGCTAAAAAATAATCCTCTTTCTTAAGAGTTTCCAATACAACTAAAGAATAATCATCTTTTCTATCTAAAAACTCTATCTTAATAGGCTCTTTGAGCTCTAGCTTTGTCTGTCCATCACATAATAAATTAAGAGTATCTCCTACAGTCAGTTTATCTGGGACTCTTTTAAAATAACAATGCCAATCTTTTTCTATTTTTTTTTTATATTAAACTCTTTTTCTAAAAAAAGTTTTTAAAGT
>JAPORL010000063.1:5626-19003 GCA_026712605.1 Pseudobdellovibrionaceae bacterium
TCCGGGACTCTTTTAAAATAACATTGCCAATCTTTTGCCATTTTTTATCACACTAAGCTCTTTTTCTAAAAAAATTTATCAAAGGCTGATAAATATCTTTTTCACAATCAATAATAATCTTATCTGATTTACTATTTACAAATTGTTTATTTCTTAATTCTCTTTTTTCTTTTAAAGATTGTTTTAATTTATTCTTTAAAAAGTAAGAGGAAAAATCTATTGTTTTTAATTGTCCTGTTTCCATATCCTCTACATCTACTAAAC
This sequence comes from Pseudobdellovibrionaceae bacterium, assembly GCA_026712605.1. Lineage (GTDB taxonomy): Bacteria > Bdellovibrionota > Bdellovibrionia > Bdellovibrionales > UBA1609 > JACOND01. Next base: position 5,891 of record JAPORL010000063.1, read on the forward strand.
CTAAATCTGGAATATCATGTTCAAAAGGATCAGAAATAATTAAACTAACAATTTCATGTTTTTTTTCCAATTGCTTTAAAGATTTTTCAAAAGAAATAGCTCCTAAAAAATCACTTAAAATAAAAATATGGCTTTTTCTTTTTAAAACTTTATATAAAAAAGAAAGCGCTTTATTTATATTTGTTTCAGAAGATTTTTTTTTAAAACCACAAATTTCCCTAATCACACGAAAACTGTGTGTATTTCCTTTTTTAGGAGGAATATAAAGCTCTATATCCGAAGAGAAAAGTAATAAACCTAAAGTGTCTTTATTTTTCAAACTGCAAAAGGCAATCAAACTAGCTAGTGAATCTGTCACAGATTTTTTAGACAGTGATCCTGCTCCAAAATCCATAGAAGAGCTAATATCAACAGCTAAAATAATTTGAGCCTGTTTGTCTTCTTCAAAGGTTTTTATATAAGGTTTGGACATTTTAGCTGTTAAATTCCATGAAATAGAGCGAACATCATCACCAAAAACATATTCTCTCACATCAGAAAAAACCATCCCTTCTCCTTTAAAAGCAGAATGATACGCTCCTGAAAAAATAGAATTTACTTTTCTTCTAAGGCGTATATCAATTTGCTTAACTTTATTCATCAGTTCTTTATTCATATTAAACCTCTATATCTTTTAAAATTTTATGAATGATTTTCTCTTCTGTTATATCTTCAGCTTGAGCTTCATAAGATAAAATAATACGATGTCTTAAAATAAGAGGCGCTAACCTTTTCACATCATCTATAGAAACAAAGTCACGACCTTCAAAAAAAGCAAGAGACTGTATAGCCTTAGGAAAATTAACGGTGGCTCTGGGAGAAGCTCCAATTTCAATCCAACTCTCCAGTTCTGGAAAACCATAGTTTTTTGGCTTTCTAGTAGCTAAAACCAGATCCACAATATATTTCTTAATTTTTTTATCAATATGCACTTTCTGAATATTGGTTTGAATATCAAAAATATCAACTGGGCTCAAAACAGAAGCTATTTGTTGATTCTGATTTTCTAATTTGAAATTCAAAATAGCCATTTCTTCATTTTCAGTAGGATAATCTACTTTAATTTTAAATAAAAATCGATCCGTTTGCGCTTCAGGTAAGGGAAAAGTCCCCTCTTGCTCAATGGGATTTTGTGTTGCTAAAACTAAAAAGGGCTTTGGCAAAGGATAAGTCGTTTCTCCAATAGTCACTTGTTTTTCCTCCATAGCTTCCAATAAAGCGCTTTGAACTTTAGCAGGAGCTCTATTAATTTCATCTGCTAACAAAATGTTTGTAAAAATAGGTCCTTTTTTTGCAGTAAATTCTCCAGTAGAAGAATTAAACACCATAGTTCCAATAATATCAGAAGGTAAAAGATCAGGTGTGAACTGCACCCTTTTAAATTTAAGAGAAACCGCTTTGGCAACAGTAGAAACAGAAAGTGTTTTAGCCAAACCCGGCAAACCTTCAATTAAAATATGTCCTTCTGTAAAAAGACCTATGAGTATCCCTTGTATCATATCCTCTTGTCCTACTATAATTTTTTTAACCTCTTGAACTAATTCAATGATACGATTAGATTTTGTCATGCCAAACTCCTTCTTTTTTAATAAGCTAAAAACATTGCTAAGTTACCTCTTTTTTTAATAGAAAACAAGAGACAGTTTTATTTTAAATTCTTAAGTTTATATTTAAAAATTAATTTTCAAGTTGCTTCTATATATTTTAAGAAGTTAAACTTTTAAGGAAATGATATATCCCCCTGTTGATTATAATTCTTTCCAGCCCCATCCTGTTGTTGGAATTGACGAAGCGGGAAGAGGCTGTTTAGCTGGTCCTGTTTTTGCAGGAGCTGTTATTTTAAGCTTTCCTGAAAAATTTAAAGATTCCAAGCTACTGACTGCAAAAAAAAGAGAATTTTTTAGCCAACAAATTAAAGAAAAACATAAATTTGCAATTGGAGTAGCCAATTTAGAAGAAATTGAAAAACTGAATATTCAAGGCGCTAGTTTATTGGCTATGAAAAGAGCTGTTAATCAACTTAAGATTTCAACAGGACACCTTCTTATTGACGGTTCTTTTTGTATCAAAGAGCTAACTCAATTCTCTCAAACTCCTCTTGTCAAAGGGGATAGGAGAGCCCATCCTATTTCAGCCGCAGGGATTTTAGCTAAAACAGAAAGAGATAAAATGCTAACGAAATTAAGCAAAATTTATCCTGAATATGGTTTTGATAAGCACAAAGGCTATGCTACTCAAATACACAAAAAAGCCATAAAAAAATACGGACCTTGCCCTATACATAGAAAGACTTTTTCAGGAGTGAAAGAATATCTTTAAGCCACTTTAGGGACATTATAATTAGTTTGAAAAAACTTTAATATATTCTCTTCAATCTGTTGAATTTTTCCATAAGAGACAGGATTTAAACTAAAGCCAACAAATATATTAACTAAATTACCTTTAACATCTTTTATTGGTATAGCTGTTACATGTTTAGGATACTCCTCCCATCCCACTTGAGAAAAAAACTTTTTATTAGCTGGAGTATCTACAATAAAACCATTATAAGAATGACCTTTTTTTACAATTTTAAATAAAGAATAATCATCTAAATCAATAGAAATATCTTTGTATTTTTTAATCTTACCTGTCCAAGTAATAGGAATAGCTTTATTTTCTTCAACAACTAATACTATAGAGGTGCAATAAAAAGATTTTGTGTATTTCCATAAATCTCCATAATTATATGATAGAGAATAATGTGAAGAGCTTTTAGTTACAGAATCAACAAACATAAACTTTGTATTTGTTTGCTCTGAAGAGTCTTCTGTTTGGTTTTGTTGGGATTCTTTTTCAAAGTTTTTCATAACAATGATATTATCATCAACAGGCGATCTCCCCGGAAAAGTATTATTATCTTCCACAACTCTTTCTTCTTCTTGTTCTGGAAAACTAGCTTGTTTTTTTAAATTCATCGCTGGCTCTATTTTTGTTGCTTTATCTAGGGGTTTTTTCACAGGCCTATCTGGATGGACAGCTTGTGGAGTAAGAACAGTTGATCTCCCCGGAAAAGTATTGTTATCTTCCACAACTCTTTCTTCTTCTTGTTCTGGAAAACTAGCTTGTTTTTTTAAATTCATCGCTGGCTCTATTTTTGTTGCTTTATCTAGGGGTTTTTTCACAGGCCTATCTGGATGGACAGCTTGTGGAGTAAGAACAGTTGATCTTCCGGGAAAAGTATTATTATCTTTCACAACTCTTTCTTCTTCTTGTTCTGGAAAACTAGCTTGTTTTTTTAAATTCATCGCTGGCTCTATTTTTGTTGCTTTATCTAGGGGTTTTTTCACAGGCCTATCTGGATGAACAGCTTGTGGAGTAAGAACTGAGTTTTTTGCTAAAGATTCACTTTTTTTTATAGTTGGTGATTTTCTCTCTAATTTTTCAAGTTCAATTTTCCTTGTAACTTCTTTTTTGATAAAATTTGATAAACTCTGAACAAACTTCCACATGATCTTTAAAGATTGATAGGTTATTAAAATATACCTGACATCAAAATTTGATATTTGTATTTTTTGTTCTGGTGGCTCTACACATCCAATAAAAACTGTATTATTAAAAAAGGCAACTGGTAAAATTTCTTCGCTCCAATCGTACAAATCTTTGACTTTATTCCATTGATTTTTAGTCATTAAGTTTTGTTCAAAAAATATTCCTTTTAGAAAAGGTATTTGATAGTAATCAATAGCCCAATCAAAATACTCTCTGGAATTTAAATGTCTATTTTTTAAGGCAGAAAAAGTAAGGCTTTTTGAGATATTTTCATCTTTCCACTTCTTAAGATTCTCATCAGAAACTGACAGACCACTTATCCAAGGATATTTTTTATTTAATTCCATGTTTATTTTTTCGGCTTTTTAGGTTAAAAAATTTAATTAAATGAAGCCTTTAGATAAAAATCGTATTTATTTAGACCATAATGCTACAACAGAACCCCGATTTTCTGCAAAAAAAGCTGTTAAAAAAGCCTTAAATTATTGGGGTAATCCCAGTTCTATCCACCAAGATGCCAGTAAAGCTAAAAATCTACTTTGGTCAGCTCGTCAAAATTTAAGCCATTTTTTAAACTGCCATCCTTTAGAAATCATTTTCACTAGTGGGGCTAGTGAATCCAATAATTATGCTATAAAAGGGCTGTTTCAAGTTCAAAATAAAACAAGAAATGAACTCATTATTTCATCAGTAGAGCATCCCAGCGTTTTATACACAGCTGACTTCCTCTCGCAGAAGGGTTTTAAAGTCCACAAAATTCCTGTCTCTAAACAAGGTTTTTTAGATGAAGCTTTTTTTGAAAAACATTTAAGTGAAAAAACTCTTTTAGTTTCTATTATGTCAGCTAATAACGAAACAGGAGTTATTTTTCCCATTGAAAAATGGGTAAAAAAAATCCACGAAAAAGGAGCTTTATTTCATAGTGACATGGTTCAATTTTTAGGTAAAAGAAAAGTGGATTTAAAAAAACTAGAAATTGATTTAGCGAGTTTTTCTGCTCATAAATGCTATAGTCTTCAAGGTTGTGGCATTTTGTACTGCAAAAAAGGAATTATGTTAGAAAGTTTAATTCATGGAGGTCCCCAAGAACGACAAAGAAGAGCCGGAACAGAAAATTTAACAGGAATCGTTGCTTTTGGTTCAGTAGCTAAAGAAGGAGATATTATTTTAAAAAAAACTCAAAAATTAAAATCCTTAAGAGACAATATGGAAAAATACATTTTATCTCATCTTAAAAAAGTAGAAATCATAGGGCATAAAGCTCTTAGGCTGGATAACACTTCCTGCCTTTGTATCTCTGGTATTCATGGAGAAACTCTGCTCATGAATTTAGATCTTAAAGGGATCTCTGTAAGTGTTGGCTCGGCTTGTGGCTCTGGAAAATTAAAATCCAGCTCTGTTTTAACTGCCATGGGCTTTACACAAAAAGAAGCTTTTAGCTCTATTCGTATCAGCTTGGGAATAGAAACAACAAAAGAACAAATTGAATATTTCCAAAAAGCTCTTGTAGAATCTGTTAATAGACTCAGAAACTTGGAGTAAGCTAGCACTCCTACTTTTTTTAAAAAGTTTGACTGATAGAAATTTAAAGCATTAAATCATTTTATTATAAGAAAATTACTTTTATTTCTGGTCGGAAAGTTCAATCTAGTTTTCTTAGCTTTTGAATCATATCATAAAGTCCAATAGCTGATACTTGATCAGAAATAGGGTAAGAATCTTCTCCCGCATATACTATAAAGGATTGAGTGGGCTTTAAATCAGAACAAGCTTGATAAAAACCTCTTTCAATTTTAGGGGATAAAGACCTCTTGATCTCAATAGCCCAAAGTGTTTGATCTTTATGCTCTATCAACAAATCAATCTCAGCTCCAGCAGAGGTTTTATAAAAAAAAGCCGGTGACCTCCAAGGTAAAATAGACAATAAACTTTCTAAAACAAAAGCCTCCCAACTCATTCCTAATACGGGATGACCCATAAGCTGTTCCATGGATTCAAGACCTAAAAGAGCATGAACAAAGCCACTGTCTCTTATGTAAATTTTAGGCGCCTTAACAAGCCTTTTTCCAATATTAAAATGATAGGGTCTGAGCCTACGAATAAGAAACAAGTCGGACAACAAGTCTATATAACGATTGATAGACTGAGCGCTAAGCCCAAGAGATTTAGCCAACTTAGAGGCGTTTAATAAACAAGCTTGATTGTGAGCTAACATAGTCCAAAGTCGCTCTAAAATTTCTGCTGGGATACGGGGACCAAATAAAGACACATCTCTTTCTAAGTAAGTTCTTATAAAATCCTTTCTTAAAATCATGCTTTCTTTATCACTTTTTGCCAGATAACTATTTGGAAAACCGCCTCTTAACCATAACTGCTCGTAAGCCTTCCGTTTTTTATCAACTTCCAATGGAGAAAAAGGCGTCATCTCTATATAAGCAATTCGTCCAGCTAGAGACTCTCCAGATTGTTTCAATAAATCAATTCCAGCCGAGCCAAGAATTAAAAACCTCCCCTTAGCTTTTTTCCGGCGACGAGCTTTATCAATCACTCCACGAAGAGTTGGAAACAGATCGGGAACACGATGAATTTCATCTAAAATAATCAAGCGATCCTCCATGCTTTCAAAAAATAATACAGGATTACTAAGGCGATTTCGATCATTTCGATCCTCCAAATCAAGATAAAGAGCTTTGGGGTATTCTTTAGCTATTTGATGGGCTAAGCTTGTTTTACCCACTTGCCTAGGGCCAATTAAAGCAGTAACGGCTTGATAACTTAAAGCTTGTCTGACTTTATCAGCTATTATTCTAGGTATCATCCTTGTAAATTAACCAATTTATGGAAGATTTGCAAGGATAATTTAATATATCTATTTCTCTCAAGCTTTTAATATATCTAAGGCTTTTACTAAACCTGTTTTTAAAGCCTTTATATCTTCCTCTCTATTATAGACAGAAAAAGAAGCTCTCACTACCCCTGTTTTTAAATTTAGTTTCTGCAGTAATGGCATACAACAATGATGTCCCGCACGAAGAGCTATTTTTTGTTTAGCCAAAATAAATGCTAAATCTGAAGAGTGTATCCCTTCTATAATAAAAGATAAAATATTAGAACGGTTATTTGTAGATCCCATAAAACAAATCCCTTCAATACCCTTTAAAGAGTCTTCCGACAGTCTAACTAAGTTTCTCTCCCAATTTAAAACTTCTTTAAAATTCACTTCGGCTTTTAAAAAAGATAATACCTTTGCCAAAGCCAAAGCTCCTTCTATAAAAGGAGTTCCAGCTTCAAATTTAGCTGGACTATTTGCCCATTCTGTATGAGTTTTTGTCACTTTAAAAATAGTCCCTCCTCCTGTTTGATAGGGAGGCATTTTTTCTAGTAAAGATTTCTTTCCATAAAGAACTCCTATCCCAGAGGGCGAAAAAATTTTATGACCAGAAAACACTAAAAAGTCACAATCCATTTTATTAACATCTAAAGAAATACAAGATATAGATTGAGCCGCATCAATTACAATAAAAGACGATGTTTTTCTCACTAAAGGAATAATTTTATCTAAAGGGTTTATCACCCCAGTCACATTGGAAATATGAGTAAGACTTACAATTTTTGTTTTAGAGCTCAATAGTTTTTCAAAGGCCGGGATATCCAGTTCGGCCTCACTTGTTATGGGAGCAATTTGAAGTTTAAGATTAAGTTCGCTTGCTAAATGTTTCCAAGGAAGAAAATTAGAATGATGCTCCATTTCTGTAATTAAAATTTCATCTCCCTCCTTTAAAAAGCTCTTTAAACTTTCCGATAAAAAATTTAAACCTTCTGTAGTATTTCTTGTGAAAATAATCTCATCTGCCTCAGCCCCTATAAAATTAGCCACATCTGATCTGGCCTGTTCATACTGTGCGGTTACTTTCAAACTCAGATGATGCTCTCCCCTATGAACATTAGAGACACTAGTTTCATAGATTTGTTTTAAAGTCTCTATTACTATATCCATTTTTAAAGAAGTGGAAGCGCTATCTAAATAAGATTCTCCTTTTTGATCCATAAAAGAAATCTGAGGAAAACGATTTCTTAAATTTTTAACAAAATTTTTATCCATATTACCTACTTTATAAAAGTATTCTCCAAAGAAGAAATTTTCTGACTTATCAGTTTTTGAATTAAATTTTTACTACTATTCTGCAAACCAAATAAAGTTTCTCTTAGAAGACTCATCAATACAAGATGGACAGATAATAGAGGATCAATCCCTCTGGATTCTAAATAAAAAATCAGATCTTTATTTTCAGAAAAAGGAGAAACCGTTGCCCCATGCTCTGCCTTTACATCTGAGGGACAAATATCTAATTCAGGAAAAGCCACAGCAAAAGCTTTAGAACCAAAAAGATAATTCTTATTCAACTGACGAGCAGACGATTCACCAGCTTGTTTTTCTATAGAAACGAGTCCTTGAAAAATGTGTTTTGCCGAATCAAACAAAAAAGATTTATAAAGTTGAGAGCTTTTTCCTTTTTTCCCTTGATGATTAACAATTATTTTATGATCGGTATGTGAGTTGCCATTCATTAAAGTGATTCCTTTAATTTCAGATTGACTTTTTTCTGCATGATAAACTTCTTTAAACCAACGGCTTAGTCTAGCTTTTAAACAAAGTGAAAAAAAATAAGCTTTAGATTCCTTAGAAAGAGTGGAAAATAAATGATGAATGAGAACATCACGATCGCCGGTCTGATCTAGAAAGCAATACTCCAGTTTTGCTTTTTCCTCTAAAAAACAATCCGTTTGAATATTTAAGAATAAATCCTTTTTTTCCTTTCTTGAAAAAAAAGTTTCTATAACCTGAGCCTTTTTTTCTACAAAAATAAAGTTTCTTAAATTAAGACCTTGATTTTCTATCTGGCTGGAATGCGTATATTGTATCTCTAAAGGCTTTTTCAAATGATCTCTTATCAATAAAATAAAACCTTCTGGATAAAAAATATTATTTAAAACACAAAAATTATTTTTTGTTCTTTTTAAAGCAAAAATAATTTTATCTTTTATTGAATCTTCTAAAATGACTTTTCCATTTAAAAAATCACTCCAATGAAAAAGAGAAATATTTTTATTTTTTTGAAAGGCTGGAAAAGCTTTTCCATTTTTGACTCTAATTAAAAAAGAATCAGATATTTGAGATTTAAGCTCTTGGGGATCTTTATATCCTTTTTGAAAAACAAAATCATTTTTTATAACTTTTTGAAAAGGAAAATATTTCCATTCCTCTTTTTTTTCAGAAGAAAAATCAGAATTATTTAAATAAGATTGAATTTGGCTTTCAAAAATATCAAGCCAAGATTGAGCTTTATAGGAAGAAAAAGCTTTTAAAAAATCATCTCTCGTTTTCGGCAAGCCAATCATAACCTTGCTCCTCAATTTTTTGAGCTAAAGAAAAATCTCCTGATTTTTTAATTTGACCTTCTATTATAATATGAACAAAATCAGGACGCACTAACTCTAAAAGACGATGGTAATGTGTGATTAAAAGTAAGCTTTTATCTTTATTTTTAAATTTGTTAATTCCATGAGCTATTTTTTGAAGAGCATCTATATCCAGTCCTGAGTCTGTCTCATCTAAAATACATAAACGGGGAGATAAAATCATCATTTGTAAAATTTCATTTTGTTTTTTTTCTCCACCAGAAAAACCTTCATTCAAATCTCTTTTTAAAAACTCTTCATCTATTTCTAAGAGCTTTACTTTTTTAATTGCAAATTTTTCAAACTCTTCATCTGTCATTGCGCTAATTCCATGATGTTTACATATAGACTGAAAAGCTGTTTTTAAAAATTCCATATTATTTAAACCTGCTATTTCAATAGGATATTGAAAAGCCATAAATACACCTTCTTTAGCTCTGTCAGAGACTTCCATAGATAAAAGATCTTTTTCTTTAAAATTCACATTATACAGAATCCGACCTTCTAAAACCTGATACTGACTATCCCCTGCTATTATCTTAGCTAGAGTGCTTTTACCGCTTCCATTTGGTCCCATAATAGCATGCACTTCCCCTGCATTTATGTTTAAGTTTAATCCATTTAAAATTTTTTCTTTTTCTACACTGGCTTTTAAATTTTCTATTTTTAACATTTAACTGCTCCTGTTTTTTTATTTACTATTTATAATTTTTTTAATCTTCCTTCAAAAAAGCACGCTTTAAATTTCAAAAAGATTAAATATTTTTATACTCTAATTATAAAAGGCTTTTATGATTAAATTAACTTTCTTAGCCAATACTATTTTCTAATTTCATTTCAATCAATTTAACGGCCTCTATAGAAAACTCCATAGGAAGTTGTTTAAAAACCTCTTTACAAAACCCATTTACAATTAAAGATATGGCAGATTCAGCAGAAAGTCCTCGCGACTGCAAATAAAACAATTGCTCCTCACTCAAACGAGAAGTAGAAGCTTCATGCTCCACCACTGCTGTTTTATTTTGCACCTCAATAACAGGTAAAGTTTTAGCTTTAGCTTGATCACCTACTAACATGGAATCACATTGACTATAATTTCTAGCCTTTAAAGCTTTTGGATTTATTCTAATTTTTCCTCTATAGGCATTGACTGAATTATTGGAAGAAATTCCTTTAGATAAAACTAAACTTTTTGTATTTTTTCCTATATGTATCATTTTTGTTCCTGTATCTGCCTGCATTTTATCATGAGTTAAAGCAACGGAATAAAATTTTCCCTCGGAATAGTCCCCCTTTAAAACACAACTGGGATATTTCCATGTAATGGCTGAGCCAGCCTCTACCTGCACCCAAGATATTTTAGAGTGATTCCCCAAACAGTGTCCTCTTTTAGTAACAAAATTATATATTCCTCCCTGACCTTTTTCATTTCCAGAATACCAATTCTGAACTGTAGAGTATTTGATTTCTGCTTTTTCCAAAGCAACTAATTCAACAACAGCCGCATGCAATTGGTTGTTATCTCTTATAGGAGCCGTACAGCCTTCTAAATAATTCACAAAAGAGCCTTCCTCTGCAACAATCAAAGTTCTTTCAAATTGACCGGTTTCTCCTTGATTGATACGAAAATAAGTAGAAAGATCCAGAGGACAATGTACCCCTTTAGGTATAAAACAAAAAGAACCATCTGTAAAAACAGCAGTATTTAAACAAGCAAAAAAATTATCTTTATAAGGAACAACTGAACATAAATATTTTTTAACCAGCTCTGGGTAATTTTGGATAGCCTCAGAGATAGAGCAAAAAATCACTCCATGTTTTTTTAAAGTGTCTTGATGAGTTGTTGCAACAGATACACTATCAAAAACCGCATCCACAGCCACACCTGATAAACGTTTTTGCTCTGAAAGCGGAATTCCTAATTTTTCAAAAGTCTCTAATAGCTTAGGATCGACTTCATCTAAACTAGATAGTTTTTTCTTTATTACAGGAGCTGAATAATAGCATATATCTTGATAATTTATAGCTGAGTAATGTAGATTAGCCCAAACAGGTTCTTTTATAGTCTTCCAATATCTATAGGCCTTTATTCTTAAATCCAAAACCCAAGAAGGCTCTCGTTTTTTAGCAGAGATTTGTTCTATGATGTTTTCATTTAAACCTTTTGGAAGACTTTCTGAATGGATATCACTTACAAAACCATATTTATATTCTTTTTTTTGAAGATTTGTCATTTTAATTATCCTTTTAAAATTTTTATAAATTTAAAATCTTATTTGTTTCCTTTTTTGATTCTATTTCTCTAATATCTTTCTGAGATCCTTTATCTAAAATTTCAAAAACACTTAATGTTTTGTAAAACTCTAAAAATTTTTTATTCAAATAGTGAATAGGATTTTTTATATTACAAGACTGTAATAAATTACAATCTCCCTTTAAGCAGTCCGCAATTTCAATATTAGGTAAAATAGCGCTCATTAATTGATAAAGAGATAATTTATTTAAATTTTTACTTAAAATATAGCCTCCTTTTATACCCTGTTTAGAAGTAACAAATTTATGATCTACCAGCTTTTGCAATACCCGGGAAAAAGGATGAAAAGGACATCTTAAGTGATATACCATTTCTCTAGCTGAAACACAGTTTCCTCTTTTGTTAGACATATAGCTTAAAGCCATAAGAGCATATTCTAAGTTTCGACTCACTCGGTAATTCATTTCAAAGCCAATATACATTCTTTTTAAAATAAGTCAAATTTTTACTTATTTTCAGTTTTATAAAAATTTATAGCTATCAAATCTAAATACAGTGGTAATTTATAAAAAAATAGATATAAGAAAAAGCATGTTTAACCAAGCTTTAAAGAGACTATTTTTAGTTTTATTTCCAATTTTTTTATTTATTATAGCTGTTTATTTAAACGACAGCTATCCTCCTCCCATACAAAATTCAAATAGGCTAAAAGTTGATGAGCCAAACTGTCCCTCTATTGGTATTTCTTTTTTACCTAAAACAGAATCTATTCAAAAAAATAAGCTAATAAGCTATCTTTTACCTACGCACTCTTTTATTGAAAAAACAAAAGACTTAATGCTTTATTTTAAAAAAGAAAATATCTCATTAAAAAAAATTTTTTTTGTCTTCCCTGTAACCTTAACAAAACAAGAAGAATGGATAATTAGTCAAAAAACTCTTTTTATTTTGCCAACTGGAGAACGAAAACAAATCTCACATCTCACTTATTCGGAAATCAATAATTTTCATGAAAGCCTCTATAAAGACTATAAGTCCCTCAATCTGGATTTAGTTTTTTCCACTCTTCCAAAAAAATCTAATTTTATATTTTATCTTTTAGGCTCAAATAGAGAAAAAGTAATAACTAATTTGTATAAAATACATAACAAAGTGAGAGGAGATTTATATTTTTCATCATCCAACGAAAAAATTTTAAAAGATTTGATATTATATAGATCCTGTTTAGATTCTATAGTTAAAAATACCCTCCCTTCAAATCAAAACTGTCTCCCTGATCTTTTAAATAAAACCAATATATTTCAAAAAAATACTAATTCCTATTTAAAATCAAATTTTAAAATCCTACACTCTTTTAAAACTTTAGTTCGTTTAGAGATGCTATCTGCTTTTCCTGAATTTTTTAAACAAATAGAAGGAGAAGGCATTATTTGGCCTGATAATTTATCCCCCTCTAAAGAAATATTAAAGTTTTTAAAACAAAAAAATAAGATTTTATTCTTAGAAAAAGATTCTCCATTTACAAATCAAGATAAATATTGGTTTGAAAACTCTCAAGGTTTAATAAGTTATAAAGCTAAGCTAGCCATAAGCAGTATAAAAAATAAAAAATCTTGTCTTATTAGAAAATAATTTTTAAATTCAATATTATGAAAATAAATCCCTTTAGTTTATATATTTTTCTGCTCTTTTTTTCTAACACATCTTATGCCCAAGAATTAGAAGAAAATAGTAGTATTTCTTCCTCTTCAGGTGTTAATTTTCTGGAAGCCTTTCTATCAGCCAGTTTAATTGTTCAAATTACTTTTTTAATTTTAATTATTATGTCT
>JAPORL010000040.1 GCA_026712605.1 Pseudobdellovibrionaceae bacterium
GGGACATATATCTTTTACACTGTCATAATTATTACAATACTCTGGGCTTTTAAATTTTGAAGGATTTTCTCCCATAACCATATACCACTGTTCTTGTGTAACTTCTGTTGTCATGATCTCAAAAGGACGGCTTATAGTTACTGAGACTGATGGATACTGATCATTATTCTTAATATTCATCGGACTTCTCATTACAAAAGAACCCTCCGGTATCCAAACAAATTTAAATAAGGGAACAGTTGAGACTTGATCTCCTGTCGTCTCAATAGAATAACTATACGGAAGTAATAAAACCGCCATTACCATTCCTAATACAAAACTAATCACTTTATTCATTTTAGTTAACTCTATTTAAAGCTATACTTAAAACATCTGATTTTTTCATTATTTAATTATCATAATAATACAGTAAAAAAAAGAAAAAACTTATAAAAAATCAGTTTTTTTATCTGGCATTGAAAATAATACCGACGGAAATGTTTTTTATAATTTTTTTATTTTTTCCATTTAAAAAATGGCGAATAAATTGAGGTATCTTATTCAAAAAAGAAATATTATGGAATCCTAAACTACCTATAAAAACTAAAATATATCTATAATTGTTATACTATATATTTATCATAAAATAGATATATAAATCCCTTTTTTATCAAAGTGCTTTTGACTTAAAATCCTTGATTTAAAGGAATTTTTTTATTGGGAACATTTTTTAAATGATAACAGCCCATCAACTGATTTATTTCAAAAATCCTCTCAAATTTACTTAAATAGGCCTGACAAAGCTTTGTTATGTTCTTCATAAAGCTTTTTGTATTAGAATAATGGATTAAATTTCAAAACTTCTGAAAAAAATCAGGCTTTTTAGATAAAAATTTTGACAAACAAGAAAATGGAGTATAGCTTGAGACCTTGACTTTTTACGCATTTAAGGGCAATAAGTCTAAACCCATTAGATACTGTTGTTTTTTACTTAAATAATTGAGAGGGTTTTTTTAGAAATGAATATGGAGAATCAAAAAATACGGATTCGTTTGATGGCTTTTGATCATAAGCTTTTAGATCAATCTGTGCGCGGTATTGTGGATACAGCTAAAAGATCGGGAGCTAGTATTGTGGGGCCTATTCCTTTACCTGTAAAAATCAATCGCTATACAGTTTTAAGGTCCCCTCATGTGCATAAAAAATCCCGAGAACAATTTGAAATTAGAAGTTTTAAAAGATTGTTGGAAATTACTGAATCTAGTCCGCAAACAATTAATCAACTTATGAAATTAGATCTTCCAGCGGGTGTTGATGTTTCTATTTCTACTGAAACTCCAGGGGAAGTTGTTAATCAAAAAAACTAAAAGAGACTTATAATGACTGAAGATAAAAAAGAAAAGAATAAATCTCCTCATAGCCCAGTTAAAAAAACTGAAGAGACTAAAAAAGAAGTTTCTGCTAAATCTTCTTCTGAAAAGTCAGCTAAAGAGCCTCCAGCTGAGAACAAAAGTGTAGTAGCTGAAGAGACTAAAAAAGAAGTTTCTTCTAAAAATAAAACTTCCTCTGTAAAGGCGTCAACTGGTGAAAAAAATATATCAGATAAACAAGCTTCTAATCCTACTGAAAAAACAAATCAAAAATCTGAAGATTCTTTAAAAGCTACTGAAAACTCAACGGAGAAAAATAAAATTCAATTAAATGCTTTGTTTGGTTTTAAAATGTCTATGTCTACTTTTTATGATGAAAAGGGGGTGAGTTTCCCAGTTACTGCCCTTAAATATGAACCGTCTTTTGTCTCTCAAATTAAAACTAAGGAAAAAGAATCTTATTCAGCAGTTCAAGTGGCCTTTAAAGCTCAAAAAAATAAAAGATGTTCAAAGGCGATCATCAAACATCTAAAGCCTGCTGGATTTAAAGAGGGAGCTCGCTTTATAAAAGAGATTCGTCAAACTCCTCCTGAAGGAGTTAAACAAGGGCAAGAAGTTTCTATTGACAGTTTAAAAAAAGGTGATTTGGTTAAAATTTCTGCCCTTTCAAAAGGAAGAGGTTTTACAGGTGTTATGAAGCGTTGGAACTTTGCTGGCGGAAAAGCTTCTCATGGTTCTAAGTCTCATCGTAGAACAGGCTCTATTGGTCAGCATACTGAGCCAGCACGAGTCTTCCCTGGTCGTAAAATGCCGGGAAGGTATGGTTTTCAAAAAGTGACTCGCTCTAAAGTTCCTGTCGTGGATGTTTTATCTGAAGAAGGGATTATTTTTGTAAAAGGCCCCGTTCCGGGAGCTAGAAACACTTTGGTTTCAATTCAAAAAATTTAAGGTTAATAAATATGGAAAAAGTAAAAGTTTTAAATTGGGAAGGTAAGCAACATTCAGAAATGGAAGTAAAGCCTGCTATTTTAAAAGAAAAACTAAAGCTCTCTTTACTACATGAGGTTGTGAATTGGCAGTTGGCTCGCCGTCGCTCTGGTGATCATAATAGCAAAACTCGATCGGATGTCAGTGGAGGCGGTAAAAAACCTTTTAGGCAAAAAGGAACAGGGCAAGCGAGACAGGGTTCTATTCGATCTCCTTTATTAAAAGGAGGCGGAGTGGCTCATGGCCCTCACAAAAGATCTTATGATTGGACTTTGCCTAAAAAGATTAGACAAAAAGCTTTAAGAAATGCCTTGTCCTATATGTTTCAAGAAAAGAAACTTATTTTTGTAGAAAATATGCAGTCTCCAGAAGGGAAAACAAAAGAGCTTTCTATGCGTTTTAAAAAAATGGGCTGGGACAAAGCTCTTTTAGTGGATGAAACCAATCAAGAAGAATTTAAAAGAGCTTGTAAAAACATGAAAAACTTCAAATGTCTTCCCGCTCAAGCTCTCAATGTCTATGATATTTTAAAATTTGACAGGCTTGTTTTAACACCTCAGTTATTAGATACAGTTTATAAAAAGTGTGGAGTGTCTTAAACATGTCTTATGTTATAAAAAAACCTTTAGTGACGGAAAAAAATAATATACAAGCTGAAAAAGGCATTTATGTTTTTAAAGTGAGTAAGCAGGCCAGTAAAACAGCTGTAAAAGATCATGTGGAAAGATATTTTAATGTCAAAGTGGCTAGTGTTAAAACTGCTATTTGTAGAAAGCGATCTCGTAAAGTTAGAAGAAAAGAAGGTAAGGTCAAGTATTGGAAAAAAGCTTTTGTTCGCTTAAAGCCAGGAGAACAGATTACAGTTTTTGAGGGAAATTAATATGGGTGTTAGATTATATAAAGGTGGTAAAAACTCTCCTAAACATCGTTCTGTTTTAGATTTTTCAGAAGTAACTCGATCTCATCCTGAAAAATCTTTAGTAAGAGGATTAAACAAAAAATCTGCTAGAAATAATCATGGTCGAATTACAGTCCGTCACCATGGAGGACGCCATAAGAGATCTTATCGTTTAATTGACTTTAAAAGAAATAAATTGGGAATACCGGGAAAGGTTTTCTCTATTGAATACGATCCCAATCGCACCTGTTATATTGCTTTAATACATTATAAAGATGGAGCTAAATCTTATATTTTAGCGCCTGTGGGTTTAAAAAAAGATGACTTAGTGATCGCTGATGATAAAAAACCTGATGTTCAACCGGGTAATAACTTTCCTTTGTCTTTGATTCCTACAGGAGTTTCTATTCATAATATTGAATTGAGACCCGGCAAGGGGGGGCAGATGGTAAGAAGCGCAGGTGGACAAGCTGTTATAGCCGCTCATTTAGGAAAATATTGTCAGCTTAAAATGCCCTCAGGAGAAAGTCGCTTAGTTTTATCAACATGTAAGGCTTCTATTGGTCAGTTAGGAAATGTAGAGCAAGAAAATGTTATTATTGGCAAAGCCGGACGAAATCGCTGGAAAGGAAAAAGACCTAGTGTTAGAGGAATGGCTATGAACCCCATTGATCACCCTATGGGAGGAGGAGAAGGTGTTGGAAAAGGAAATCACCCTATGACTCCTTGGGGAAAGTATTGTAAAGGTTTAAAAACAAGAAATAACAAACGAACCAACTCTATGATTGTGGCTCGTCGTAAAAAAAGGAAATAAACTATGTCAAGATCAGTAAGAAAAGGTCCTTTTATTGACTATCACCTTTTGGAGAAAGTGGATAAAGCTAAAAAATCAGGGGATAAAAAAGTGATTAAAACATGGTCTCGTCGTTCTACTGTAACACCTGACTTTGTGGGATTAACTTTTGCTGTTCATAATGGGAAGAAATTTGTGCCAGTTTTTGTATCAGAAAACATGATAGGTCATAAATTAGGAGAGTTTTCGCCGACTAGACAATTTAAAGCGCACTCAGGAGATAAAAAAGCGGGAGTTAAAAAATAAGGAATAAAGAAAATGGAAGTCAAAGCAAAACTAAAATATGCGCGAACAAGTGTTTTAAAAGCTAGGGAGCTGGCTCGCTTAGTTTCGGGTAAAAATATTAATACGGCTTTAAATATTCTTTCTATTAATAAGAGAAAATCTGGTTTTATAATAGAAAAGCTTTTAAAATCAGCTGTAGCTCAAGCCGAGCAAAAAAAAATAATTGATGTAGATAATTTATATATAAAAACAATAGCAGTTAATCAAGGTCCCCATTTAAGAAGGTCACGTCCTAGAGCAAAAGGGACATATCATCTTTATAAGAAAAAACAAAGCCATATTGAATTGGTTTTAAGTGAGAGGTAATTATGGGTCAGAAAGTTCATCCTACGGGATTAAGAGTGGGTGTTATTTTAAATTGGCGATCGCGTTGGTTTGTAAAAGGACGACAGTTTGCTAATAATATAAAAGAAGATTACCACTTAAGGTCATATATAAAAAATAAGCTTAAAGGCGCTGGGGTTTCTAAAATTGAAATTGAAAGAACAGTCAATCATGTAAAACTCATTATTTACACTTCTCGCCCTGGGGTTGTAATTGGAAAAAAGGGTGTAGGAATTGATGCTCTCACTGAAGATGTTCAAAAACAAACAGCAAATAAAGTTATATTAGATATTCATGAGGTCAGAAAACCAGATATAGAAGCTCAACTTGTAGCAAAAAATATTGCCCTTCAGTTAGAAAAAAGAATCTCTTGGCGGAGAGCGGTTAAAAAAGCCATGGCCAGTGCAGTTCGCAGAGGAGTAAGAGGAATTAAAGTTCGTGTAGCGGGACGCTTAGATGGGGCAGAGATTGCTCGTTCAGAATGGTATAATGAAAAACAAGTTCCTCTTCATACTTTAAGAGCCAATATTGATTATGGATCAGCAACAGCCTTAACTACCTATGGAACAACAGGCGTTAAGGTATGGATTTATCATGGAGATGTTTATAAAAGAAAAGAAGTTAAACCGGAGGTGAGTTTTGCTCAGTCCTAAAAAAGTAAAATGGCGAAGACAGCACCGGACTAAATTTAGAGGTTTGGCTAAAAGGGGAACAGAGCTTGCTTTTGGTGATTATGCTTTGGTTAGCCTAGGTTCAGGTCCTATGACAGATCGTCAAATTGAAGCGAGTCGTATTGCTATTTCTCGTTATGTGAAAAGAGGGGGAAAGTTATGGATACGCGTTTTCCCCGATCGTCCTATTACAAAAAAGCCTTTAGAAACTCGTATGGGATCTGGAAAAGGAGATATAGAATTTTGGACAGCTTCAATTAAACCCGGTCGTATTTTATTTGAAATTAGTGGAGTGACAAGCGAACAAGCTAAAGAGGCTTTTCGTTTAGCTAGTCACAAACTTCCTTTTAAATGTAAATTTTTAGAAAGACAGTAGGAGATAATATGAAATATTCAGAAATTGTTCATTTAGAGAAAAAAGAATTATGGCAGAAACTAAGCACTTTAAAAAAGGAGCTTTTTGACTCTCGCATGAAACTAAAAATGCAAAGGTTAAGTAACCCGTTGAGTATTCGTTTATTAAGACGAAATATTGCTAGAATACAAACTGTTTTAAATAAAAAAGATGGGGGTAAAAAATGAGTAAAAGAGGTCGGAGAAATATTTTAACAGGACAAGTTGTTTCAGATAAAATGGATAAAAGCATTTCTGTTTCAATTTATAACTTAGTGAAACACCCCAAGTATAAAAAATATATTAAAAAAATCTCAGTTTTTAAAGTTCATGATGAAGACAATAAAGCTAAAGTAGGAGATAAGGTTTCTATTGTAGAAACAAAAGCCTTAAGTAAAACCAAAAGATGGAAACTGGTTAAATTACTAAATCAAGGTTTAGGTCAAGAAGAAAAAATTTCAAATCCTTTGGATGAGATCAAGTCGGATAAGGATCTAAGAAAAAAAACAGCGTTAGAGCAAAGGGATAAAAAAGATGATACAAATGCAGACGAAGTTAAAAGTAGCTGATAATTCAGGTGCTAAACTAGTTCAGTGTATTAAGGTTTTAGGAGGAACCCGAAGGAGAACAGCGGGTGTTGGTGACATTATTGTGGTCTCTGTTAAAAATGCTATGCCTAATTCTAAAATAAAAAAAGGAGATAAGGCAAAAGCTGTGATTGTTAGAACGGCTCATCAAATACGCCGACCTGACGGCACAGCTATTCGCTTTGATGAAAATTCAGCTGTCCTTATTAACAATAATCAGGAGCCAGTTGGAACAAGGATTTTTGGTCCTGTTGCCAGAGAGCTAAGACATAAAAATTTTGTAAAAATTATTTCAATGGCGCCGGAGGTTTTATAAATGTCTATTTCAAAAAATATTTATCATAAAAAAGTTAAATCTCAGTTGCAACAAAAGTGGAAATATAAGAGCGCTATGCAAATCCCTAAGCTTAAAAAAATTGTTTTAAGTATGTGTGTTAGCCAAGCTGTTAAAAATCCTAAAGTTCTTAACTCTGTCCAAGAAGATTTGAGTTTAATTGCTGGTCAAAAAGCAGTTATAACAAAAGCAAAAAAAGCAATTTCTAATTTTAAATTGAGAGAAGGAATGCCTATAGGAGCTACAGTAACTTTGCGAAGAGATAAAATGTGGTCTTTTTTTGATCGTTTAGTGCATTTTGCTTTGCCAAAGGTGAGAGACTTTAAGGGCTTATCTCAAAAATCTTTTGATGGAAAAGGAAACTACAATATGGGCTTAAAAGAGCATATAGTCTTTCCTGAAATTAATTATGACAAAGTGGAATCGATTCGTGGAATGAATATAACAATTGAAACTTCTGCTGAAAAAGACGAGGAAGCAATAGATTTGCTTTCTTTTATGTCTTTCCCATTTAGAGGTAAGAATAAGGAGGCGCAGTAATGGATACAATCGGTGATTTTTGCACTTGTATAAGAAATGCCATTTTAGCAGGTAAAGAAAAGGTGGATGTGCCTAGCTCCAATATGAGAAAAAATATTGCTAATAAGCTAGAGCAGTATGGTTACATTCGTGGTTATCGTGTGGTAGAGGATGGAAAACAAGGAGTGATGAGACTTTATTTAAAATATGATGAAAGGAAAACTTCTATTATACAGTCTATTCAAAGGCTGAGTCGTCCTTCTTGTCGCCGTTATATAAAAGCGGATCAGATTCAAGATGTGAGATCAGGTTATGGATTAACTATTATTAGCACTAATCAAGGCGTTTTAAGTGGCAGGGAAGCTAAAAAGAAAAAAGTGGGCGGAGAGCTCTTATGTGAAATTTGGTAAATCTATGAGGAGATTATGTCAAGGATAGGGAAACAAATTATAAAACTAGAAAAAGGAATTGAGATTAGTTTATCTGATAGAAAGATTTTAATAAAATCAGGCTCTAAATCTTTGGAAGTTCCTTTGCCAGTAAATTTAGATTTAAAAATAGAAAAAGATACAGCTAGCCTTATAAGAACATCAGAGGATAAAAAGACCAGATCTCTTCATGGCTTAACAAGGGCTTTATTGCAAAATGCTGTTACAGGTTTATCTAAGGGCTGGAGTAAGTCCTTAGAGTTAAATGGAGTAGGTTATAGAGCTGTTTTATCTGGAAAGAATTTAGAATTAAATTTGGGCTTTTCTCATCCTATTGTTTATAAAATTCCTGAGGGAATAGAAATTAAGATAGAAAAACAAACAAAAGTTCATATCACAGGAGCAGATAAAGAATTAGTAGGTTTGACAGCCCATCAAATTAGAAGTTATAGACCCGTAGAGCCTTATTTAGCAAAGGGCGTTAAATACAGTGATGAGCAAGTTCGCAAAAAAGCGGGTAAATCTGGTGGAGGAGGAGAGAAAAAATGATAAGAATTAAATTCAAAAAAAGTCATCCCTTAAAGATTCGAAAGCGATTAAGAAATAAAGCACGGATTAGAAAGAAAATTTTTGGCACAAAAGAAAAGCCACGACTTAATATTTTTAGAAGTGGAAAACATATTTACGCCCAACTCATTGATGATTCCAATCAAGTAACTATAAAATCTTATTCTTCTTTAAACTTAAAAGAAAAACTTAGCTCTATGGAAAAAGCAAAAAAAGTAGGAGAGTCTATTGGAAAACAAGCTTTAGATAAAAAAATTAAACAGGTTATTTTTGATAGAGGCGGTTTTGTTTATCATGGCCGTGTAAAAGCTTTAGCGGAAGGCGCTCGCTTTGCTGGTTTGAAATTTTAAATAAAAGAGGTAAAAATGGAAAATCAATACTCAACACAAGATTATAATGAAAGAGTCATTTCTATTAACCGTGTTACAAAAGTGGTTAAGGGAGGGAGAAATTTTTCCTTCTCAGCTCTTGTTGTAGCCGGAGATGGTAAAGGACAAGTGGGAATAGGAACAGGTAAAGCGAGTGAAGTTCCTGAATCTATTAGTAAAGCTAGTCGTGTCGCTAAAAAATCCTTAAAAACTTATAACTTAGCTAAGGGGCAAACAATTCCTCATCAAGTTGAAGGATCTTTTGGAGCTTCTAAAGTAGTTTTAAAACCAGCGGCTCCGGGAACAGGATTAATTGCTGGCGGACCGGTTAGAGCAGTTCTAGAGTGTGTAGGTGTGAAAGATATTTTATCTAAACGGATAGGAACAAGAAATCCTCATAATGTAGTTAAAGCGACTTTGCAGGGTTTATCTCAACTGCTCGCTCAAGCTCCTAAAGAGAGTTTAAATAAAACAGAAGTAAAAGAATAAAAATATATAAGAAATAAATTTTAAGGAGAGAAGATGAGTTTACTAGAAAAGTTAAAACCCTATCCGGGAAAAAAACAAAAAAAACGCTTAGGACGAGGTAAAGGTTCTGGCAAAGGGGGAATCTCTACCAGAGGACACAAAGGTCAAAGAGCTAGAAAAAGCGGAAATGCTCCGGCTGGTTTTGAAGGGGGAGCTATGCCTTTAGCTAGAAGATTACCAAAGTTTGGTTTTACCAATGCTCCCTTTAAGACGGTTTATGAGATTGTAAATTTATCTCAACTCAATCAATTAGAAGGAGATATTACACCAGAGCTTTTAGTAAGTAAGGGCTTGGTTAAAAAAAGAAGGCAAATAAAAATTTTAGGACAGGGTGAAATTTCTAAACCGCTTAAAGTAAAAGCGCATAAATTCAGTAAAAAGGCTAAAGAGCAAATTGAAAAAGCAGGAGGGCAGATTTCTATTCTGTAAAACAACATGGATCCTCAACTTTCTTCTAATTTTACTTTCCCCAAAGAGTTAAAAAACCGAATACTATTTACTATTGGGGTTTTGATTATTTACCGTATAGGTGTTCAAATTCCAACACCGGGTGTAGATAGGGAAGCTGTCATGGAGGCTTTTTCTCAAAGAGGAGGAGGTGTTTTTGGTTTATTAAATACTTTCACAGGAGGAGCCTTAGAGCAATTTAGTATTTTAGCTTTAGGAATTATTCCTTATATTACCGCTTCTATTATTTTCCAGCTTTTACAAACAGGAGTTCCTTATTTAGAGCAGTTAAAAAAAGAGGGAGAATCGGGTCGTAAAAAGATCAATCAGTACACCCGTTATGCCACTGTGATTTTGTCTATTTTTCAAGCTTATGGTTTATCTCGTGGTTTTTTTGGTCAAGAGTCTATTATTTCAATAGCTAAATTTGGTTTTATTCCTTTTCAAACTTTTACTATTATGACTTTGACAGCAGGAAGTTGTTTATTGATGTGGCTGGGAGAGCAAATTAATGCCAAAGGAGTAGGAAATGGAGCGAGCCTTTTAATTTTTGCGGGTATTGCCGCCGCTATTCCAAGCGCAACCACTCAATTATGGTCTATTATTCAAAAAGGTGAGATCAGTGGTGGCTTTGCGATTAGTTTATTATTGTTTATGGCTTTAATAGTGGGGGTTATTATCTTTTTAGAAACAGGTCAAAGAAGAATTCCCGTTCAGTACTCACAAAGAGCTTTAGGAAATAAACAGGCTTCAGCGCAAATGAGTCATCTTCCTTTGAAGTTAAATTTTTCTGGTGTGATACCTCCTATTTTTGCTAGCTCTTTATTACTTTTTCCAACGACTATTGCTCAGTTCACTCAAGCCGAATGGGCTAGAGCTTTTCAAGATTCCTTTTCTCTAACAGGTCCTCTTTTTAATATCTTATATGTAGTATTAATCGTTTTTCTTTGTTTTTTTTATACAGAAGCTGTTTTTAATCCAAAAGAAATGGCGGATAATTTAAAAAAACATGGGGGTTTTATCCCAGGGATAAGGGCTGGTTACAACACTTCAGATTATGTAAAAAGAATTTTAGATCGTTTAACTGTCGCAGGAGCTATTTATTTATCGGCAGTTTGTGTTTTACCTAATGTTTTAATTGATCAGTTTAAAGTTCCTTTTTATTTTGGAGGAACCAGTTTATTGATTTTAGTCGGTGTGGCTTTAGATACCGCTCAACAGATTCAATCTCATCTTTTAACAGCTCGTTATGAGGGCATGGTAAAAGGGGTTCGTATTAGAAGTCGCAGAGTTCGTTTTTAAATTCTGTGTGAAAAGCTTGTGAGATACAAAGCTAAAAACTTTGGACATGTGCTTTGCCATAGAGCGACTTACAGTCATTATAGGTCAAATCCGAACTCGTTTTTAACTTTGTATCTCACAAGCTTTTCATTTAAGAGACTTAAACTTTATAACTAAGCTTTAAAACCTAAGACATGCGTTTTTAACTTTGTATCTCACAAGCTTTTCATTTAAGAGACTTAAACTTTATAAAATAAGATTTATTAAAATTAAAAAATGATGTTGTAAAAGTAGTCATTACTGTTATAAATATTTTCAAAGTGGCAGAATTAAATATTCTTTTCATAGGAGCTCCCGGATCAGGAAAGGGAACACAGTCTTTTAAACTGGCTCAGAAAAAAAATCTTATTCATTTAAGCACTGGGGATTTATTCCGCAACAATTTAAAACAAGAAACAGACTTGGGTTTATTAGCAAAGTCTTACATAGATAAAGGACAACTGGTTCCAGATTCCGTAACAACTGATATGGTGGCGGACTTTGTAAAAAAAATTTCTGATAAAAAGGGTATTGTTTTTGATGGTTTCCCTCGGAACTTAGTTCAAGCTAAAAATTTTAAGAAAATTCTATCTGGAAACAATCGTATTTTAAACCAGGTTATTTTTTTTAAAATTTCCAATCAGCAAGTTATAGCAAGATTAACAGGTCGCCTTTATGCGCAAAAAAGCGGTTTAGTTTATCATGTTAAAAATAATCCTCCAAAAAAGAAAGGAGTTTGTGATGTTTCTGGGGAAACTTTAATAACTAGGACAGATGATAATCCCGAAGTCATAGCAGAACGGCTAGATATTTTTCATAAAAACACCGAAGCTTTATTGAATTATTATAAAAAAGAAAATCTACTAAAAACTATAGATGCTTTTTACTCTCCAAATGAAGTGTTTAATTCTATTTTAAAAGCTTTAGAAAGTTGAATTAAGAAATAAAAATCAGTATCACAAAAACCTAACTAGCTCTCGCTTTAAGTTTTGTTATGTCAAAGCTTATAAGATACAAAGCTAAAAACGAGTTCGGATTTGAACACATAGCGACTGCAAGTCGCTTTGTGGCAAAACGCATGTCTGAGTTTTTGAGCTTTGTATCTTACTAAGCTTTTAATCAAGAGACTTGAATAGAAATAGATAAGCTTTAAATTTTTAGATATGCTTTTTTTGTAAGATGACTTTCAGTTCTTACTCTGTTTAAATCTTAAATCATTTTATTCATTTTTATAGCTCTTAAAAAGCTTAGTTATTTCTATGAAACTTTAAATAATACAGATTTATTTATAAAAATTTTTCTGGCTAATTAATTATGTAATTTCTAAAAAAACAAACTTCATATAATTCTTATAAGAAAGTTTTACAGTTACTTTTTTATTTTGTAAGAAAATTTGGATTGACAGATTACAATCTTTCTAAGATAGCTGATAGTATATGAAAACTCTTATAGAGCCCTATAAAATTAAATCTTTAGAGCCTATTTATTGGACAAACAAAAAAGATCGAAAAGACATTTTAAAAAAAGCTCATCTTAATTTATTTTTTGTGTCTTCTAAAAATGTAACAATTGACCTTTTAACAGACTCTGGAACAGGGGCTATGAGTGCCAGTCAATGGTCAGCTTTAATGAATGCAGACGAATCTTATGCAGGCTCTAAAAGTTTTGATATTTTTCAAGAAACTGTTAGAAATTTAACAGGATTTAAGCATGTTATTCCCACTCATCAGGGTCGTTCGGCTGAAAGGATTTTACTTTCTCAATTTCAAAGCAAAGGGGGACTTATAGTATCTAATATGCTGTTTGATACTACAAGAGCCAATTCAGAAGATTACGGATTTCAGGTTTTAGATCTTCCCTGTAAAGAGTTTTTTGAAGATGAGAGTCTTTTTCCCTTTAAAGGCAATATTGATTTAATTGCTCTTGAAAAAGCCTTAAAAAATAAAAAAGTCACTCTCGTAATTTTAACTGTCACAAATAATTCAGCAGGGGCTCAACCCGTTTCTATGGAAAATATTAAAGAGACTAAAAAGATATGTGAAAAATATTCCGTTCCGCTTTGCTTAGACGCATGCCGTTTTGCAGAAAATGCCTGGTTTATTAAACAAAAAGAAGAGGGTTTTAAAAATAAAACTATTCCAGAAATTGTAAGAGCTATGTTTGATTTAGCTCATCTGTGTTTTGTTTCTGCTAAAAAGGATGGACTGAGCCATATAGGAGGCTTTATTGGAGTTAGGAAAGAGAGTTTGAGTGAAAGCTGTAAAGCTCGTTTGATTTTAGAAGAAGGTTTTCCCACTTATGGCGGTTTAGCGGGTCGGGATTTAGAAGCCATTTCTATAGGCTTAAAAGAAGTGTTAGAAGAATCTTATTTAAGATACCGTATAGATTCCACTGCTTTTTTACATGAAAAGCTTCATCAAGCTGGAGTTCCTGTATTTAATCCTTCAGGAGCTCATGCTGTTTATATTGACGCGAAAAAATTTCTCTCTCATCTTCCTGTTTCCTCTTATCCCGGACAGGCTCTCGTTAGCTCTCTTTATGAGTATTCAGGGATTAGAACTTGTGAAATTGGTTCAGTCATGTTTGGTAAAACTTTAGAAAATGGTAAAGAAACTTATCATAGTAAGGAGCTAGTGAGGCTTTGTATTCCCAGAAGGCTTTATACACAATCTCATTTACAGTATGTGGCTGAATCTATAATTTCTTTTAAAGAAAAAGAGTCTTCAAAAGTAAGAGGAATTAAAATTATAAAATCTCCCCCCTTTTTAAGGCATTTTACAGCTCATTTTGCTTGGGTTTGATTCTTATTTTTATTATGTTAAGTGATAAATTAATTTTCCAGTTCTTTTATCACACTTTTTACATACTGAATGTCTATTTCACAATATCTATTAAAATTCTCACTAGCTTCATGTTCAGCACTTCTTGCCTCTCGTAAATCATCTGTTGCATGATTTAGATAATCTTCTGCCTCATCTAATTCTTTTTTTATATTTTCTATACGTTTAAAGGCATCATTTGCGCTGTTTAGATTATACAATACATCTACTATATTAGCTAGCTTTTCTTCTGCATTATCTAGCTTATCTTCTAAATCATTTATGTACTCTCTTTCCTCTTTTACATCATATATACGATTTCTTGTACTGATTTTTGCTTGCTTTAGCTCATATGATAAAATTTCTACATCTTTCAGATAGAGTCGATATATCTAGGTTTATGTTAATCTGAGGTTCATTTTGAGCCTTAGAGTCAGATACATACAAAGAAAAAGATGTAATAAAACCAAGTGACAAAACTGAAATAAAAAATCTTAAAAACATAAATACTCCTTTTTTGATTAAATCAAAATATCAAATCTTCTGTGGTTTTCAACTCTTTTTTAACTAAAAACAAAAAGAATTATAGATTTGACTATCCAAAATAAAAATCCTTGTTTATTTAGTTTTTATCAGATTTTTTCAATTTCAGTCATTTCGTCACTTCTGGGAAAGCGGGAATCCCTTCAATGAGTGGATTTTAGATAAAATCAATCTGGCAGATTGATTTTTAGATTCCTGCTTTTACAGGAATAATAGCCAAAAAAGTTTGATAGTTAAGTATATAATTCTAAAAACAAATTAAAAGCTTAAAAAAATAATAGACTTAGAGCTTTTCTAATGGTATGTTTCTAAGCCCTAAAAATATTTGCTTGTAAAAAAGAGCGAAATAGGTTTTAAAAAACCATTATTAAGGACTGTTTATGAAAGTAAGAGCTTCTGTTAAAAAGATTTGTAAAGATTGTCGTGTGATTCAACGAAAAGGCTCTCTTCGTGTAATATGTAAGAACCCAAATCATAAGCAAAGGCAAGGCTAATAATTACTCATAGAGGTTTTAAAATATGGCTCGTATAGCAGGTGTAGATTTACCAAAAAATAAAAGATTAAGGGTTGCCTTAACAAAAATTTATGGAATTGGTCCAAAAATTTCTCATGATATTTGTAAGTCAGCTGGTTTTAAAGAATCGCTCAGAGTCCATGAGCTCAATGATGATGACATTGTGAATCTTCGTTCTGTGATTGAAAAAAATTATAAAGTAGAAGGGGATAAAAGGAGAGAAAAGGCCATGTCCATAAAACGCCTTATGGACTTATCCTGTTATCGTGGTATTCGTCATAGAAAGGGGCTTCCTGTCAGAGGTCAAAGCACAAGACAAAACGCAAGAACAAGAAAAGGTCCAAAAAAAACAGTAGCTAATAAAAAGAAAGCGGTTTAATTCTTATTTTATAAGATTTTTTAGAGGAAAAAATGGCAGAAGAAGTTAAAAAGAAAAAAAGGATTAAGAAAAAGATAAAAAAAAATGTTCCAACAGGGCATTGTCATATAAACTCTGGTTTTGGAAATACTATGATTTCTTTCACGGATCCGGCTGGAGCTGTCATTTGTTGGTCTTCTTCTGGTTTATTGGGTTTTAAAGGGAGCCGTAAAGGAACTCCTTTTGTTGCTCAGTCCGTTGCAGAAGATGCGGGTAAAAAAGCAATGGAGCATGGAGTAAAAAGTGTAGAGGTTTATATTAAAGGACCTGGAGCTGGAAGAGAAATGGCAGTTAGAGCTTTAGCTCAAATTGGCTTAAAAGTAACTTTATTACAAGATGTAACCCCTCTTCCTCATAATGGCTGTCGTCCGCCAAAAAAAAGAAGAGTTTAATAATAAAAATAGGAGAAAAAAATGACACAAGTAGAGTTGCCAAAACATTATTATAGATATTGGAAAGATCTTATTAGACCTAAAGGTTTTGAAGTAGATAAAGACAGTTTAAGTTCTAGTTATGGCAAATTTTATATTAGACCTTTAGAAAGGGGTTTTGGATTAACATTAGGAAATTCAATTCGCCGAGTCTTGTTAAGCTCCATGATGGGTTCTGCAATCAGCGCAGTTAAATTCAAAGGAGTTTTACATGAGTTCTCAACAATTGAAGGGGTTTTAGAAGATGTAACAGATATTATTTTAAATTTAAAAAATGTTCGTTTTCATCAAGAAGATGAAGAAAATAAAGAAATACGAATTTCCAAAAAAGGTCCCGGCAAAGTTACAGCTGAAGATATACAGCTTTGTGCTGGAATAGAAGTTCTTAATCCTTCAGCTCATATAGCCACTTTAAGTCATGAAGGAGAGTTGGAGGTGGATATTATTGTGTCTTTTGATAGAGGTTATGTTCAAGCAAAAAATAGACCTAAAAATCTTCCTGTTGGTTTTATTCCTATTGATTCCGTTCATAGCCCTGTCCGTCGAGTGAATTATACTGTGAATAACGCTAGTGTAGGTAAAAGAACAGACTATGATTCTCTTGTTTTAGAAGTTTGGACAGATGCTTCTTTAAAACCAGAAGAAGCTGTGCCCTTAGGTTATAAAATTTTAAAAGAGCAACTACAAGTTTTTATGAATTTTAATGAAAACATAGAGCCAGCTCCTCAAACAAAAGTAGAAAAGAATAAATTTATCAATGATAATTTATTTCGTCCCGCTGATGATTTAGAGCTTTCGGTTCGTAGCGCTAACTGTTTAAAAAATGCAAGGATTAGATATATAGGAGATTTAGTGATTAAAACAGAACAAGAAATGTTAAGAACAAAAAACTTTGGTCGCAAATCCCTTAATGAAATAAAAGAAGTTTTAAAAACGATGGATTTAAGTTTAGGTATGGAAGTTCAAGGTTGGCCTCCAAAATCACTTTATCAAAAGGAATTTCAAAAAAACTTACAGCAAAAGTCAGCAGAACAAGAAGTAGTTAGCTCAGAAAGAGAACAAGATTTTAATTCTAATCAAGAAGACAGCGGTATGCCTGAAGATAGGTCTCATACAAGTCATAGCGATGAAAATAGGAACGAAAATTTTAAAGATCAAGATATGAAAGATGATGATTCAGATAATAAAGACGATTTATGAAACACCGAAAGATAAAAACTAGTACATTTGGTCTTAAATATGGACCTCGTAAAGCCTTACTAAAAGGGCTTGTGAATCATTTAGTGGAGAAAGAGCGTATTAAAACAACTCTTACTAAGGCTAAGAATATAAGACCTCTTGTAGAAAAAGCAGTTACATTAGGTCGTAAAAATTCTTTACATGCTTTTCGCTTGCTTTTTTCAAAATACTCTAACAAGAAAACAGTTAGTAAAATTATAAATGATTTATCTAAAAGATTTAAAGATCGTCCAGGAGGCTATACTAGAATCATTAAGTTGGGTTATCGTAAAGGAGATCAAGCTCAAAAAGCTTTAATAGAATTTATAGATTATAAGTTTTCTCCTAAACCGACAAAAGAAGAGAAAGAAAAATATAAAGCTTCTAAAGAGTTCCAATCCTATCGTCGCTTGCAGTCTAAAAAGAAGAAAAGACATAAAAAAACTCTCAACCAAATTCAATTACAATCTCGTAGAAAAAATCGTTAAGCTGTTTGCTTTAATGCAATATAAAAAGTCAGTTATATTATTAGTAAGTGTTATTTTATTAACAGTTTCTTTTATTATATTTATATATAAAAACCCTGAGTTTTTTAAGGCTTTAAATCAAATTTTAAAAAATGATCATCTTGAAAGTATGAATAGCTTTCTTGATAACGAAAATCAAAAAAAAGCTCAAATTTTAAATCAAACAAACCTACTAAGCCCCTGCCGAACTGTTTCTCAAAATTCTGTTGTTAAGCCTAAATTAAACAGAGCTCAAAAACTTAATCGCTTGATGGATGTATCTATAGATTGGTCTTTTAAAAATCTAAGTGGAGAATTAATTGATTTATATTGCTTAAGAGATCAAAAAAGAATTGTTATTAATTTTTGGGCTACTTGGTGTCCACCTTGTATTAAAGAGTTGTCCTCTTTATCTCAGTTAGCAAAAGAAAATAAGGATAAAATTTTTGTTGTTGCTATCAGTACAGAAGATAAAATAAAGGTTCAAAATTTTTTAAAGCAATCTTTTTCTGATTTAGATTCTCTGTTTAAAATTGCTGTTGTCAGTGAGGAAGAAAAACTAGCTTACTTTCCAGAAGATAATCTTCCAGTCACCTATATCTTTAATACGAAAGGGTTTTTGGAGTTTAAAGTAGTAGGAGATAAGAATTGGTCAGATAAAAATATTGTTCAATCTATTTTAAAGTTGGATTAAAGTTGATTCCTTTATTAGCCTATTTAATATTTTTATTAGTTGGGATTACATATCTAATTTTTTAAAGTTTTTATATCTTCCTAAAGGCAATAAAAGATTTCAAAATTTCAGACATGCTTTTTGCTACAAAACGACTTGCAATCTCTATATGTTTAAATCCGAATCCCATTTTGAAATTTGAGTGAAAAGCTTGTAAGATACAAAGCTAAAAACTTTGGACATGCGTTTTGCCACAA
>JAPORL010000208.1:0-12775 GCA_026712605.1 Pseudobdellovibrionaceae bacterium
AAGCTCTCGTTTATCTGTTCATCTTAGATTTGGGACTCTTTCTATTCGTAATTGTGTTCGCTTTGCTTTAAAAAAGAAAAGTAAGGGAAGTGAGGTTTGGCTCTCTGAACTCATTTGGAGGGAGTTTTATAGTATGATATTAGATCAATTTCCTTATGTAGAAAAAACAGCTTTTCTAAAAAAATATCAAAAAATAAAATGGCCTTATTCAAAAAAATACTTTGAGGCATGGAAAAAGGGGTAAACAGGCTTTCCTATCATAGATGCAGGGATGAGAGAGCTCAATCAAACCGGTTTTATGCCTAACCGTGTTCGCATGATAACAGCCAGCTTTCTAGTAAAAGATCTTCTCATTGATTGGAGAAAAGGAGAAAAATATTTTGCTGAGAAACTATTGGACTTTGAGTTAGCTTCAAATAATGGAGGCTGGCAGTGGTGCGCTAGCACAGGTTGTGACGCTCAGCCTTATTTTCGCATTTTTAATCCAATAACTCAGTCTCAAAAATTTGATCCTAAAGGAACTTATATTAAACTATGGGTTAAAGAATTAAAAAATCTCAATGAAAAAGCTATCCATTTTCCTAAATATTATTCTAAAGAGCTTCCTAAAAATTTTCTATTGGGAAAAAGCTACCCCTTTCCTATAGTAGATCATCAAAATCAAAAACAAAAAGCTCTAAAACTCTTTAAAAAAGCTTAAAAATAAACTTTTGACGAGGCTTGTCTTGACTTGAAAGCACTATAATAAAGAATAAAACTATTTACTAAAAGGGGTTTGTTATGTCACCATGGCTCACACTTCAAGAGTATTCTTATCACAAAGGAATTAGTATCTCTACATTAAGACGAAAAATTAAAAATGAAGAGATAAGCTATAAATTAAAAAATGGACGCTACTTTCTAAAATCTGATATGAATGATTTTTCACAAAGAAATTCTCAAAATGATTACTACAAACAAAGATTACAGGAAACAGAACAAAAGCTATCCGATTTAAAAAATAATCATGAAGATCTCATCAATTTAGTCAGTTATTTAGAAATGGAAAAAAAAGAGCTTTTACAATATATAGAAAATAATTTAACTTTAAATTCTATTGAAAAAATTTAAGCCACTCTTTCTAAATCTTTACCTTTTAAATAATTAGATATAGGAGATTTAGTTGGTTCAAATAATAAAATTTGTTCAAATACTTCTTCCAAATTAGAAACTAAGCTAAAGTTTAAACTGTTTCTTATTTTTTTAGGTATTTCATCTAAATCTTTTTCATTTTTTTTAGGTAAAATGACTTTCTTAATTCCACCACTGTTAAACGCCGCTAATATTTTCTCTTTAATGCCCCCTACGGGTAAAATGCGACCTGATAAAGTGATTTCACCTGTCATAGCTAAATCATTTTTTATTGGTATATTTGTTACTAAAGAAAGCAAAGTGCTGGCTAAAGCAACACCAGCTGAAGGGCCATCTTTAGGGATAGCTCCTCCTGGAAGGTGGATATGTATCTCACTGCAATCAAAAAAATCTTCTTCTATTTTAAAATTAAATTTTTGAACATAAGACTTTACATAAGATAAAGAAGCCTTAGCCGATTCTTTCATCACTTCACCTAATTTTCCTGTTAAAATTAAATCTGATTTCTTACTTCTAATTTTAAGCGCTTCTATTGGTAAGATTTCTCCTCCAGCTTCTGTCCAAGCTAAACCTGTTGTCATACCAATATGAGGAGTATCAAAACTATCTTCTGGATGAAAATAAGGACCCCCTAACATATCCATAATATCTTTTTTTGTAAAAATGAGTTTATCCTTTTCTCCTAAAACATATTTTTTAGCTACCTTACGACAAAGAGAGGATAATTGTCTTTTTAAATTTCTTAGTCCAGCCTCTTTTGTATAAGACTGAATAAGAAAAATTAAAGCTGACTCCTCTAATTGAATATGGTTTTCAGGGAGTCCATTATTTGAAAGCTCTTGAAAAAGTAAATGTTTAACTGAAATTTGTATTTTTTCTTCTAAAGTATAACCTGAAAGATTAATCACCTCTAAACGATCTTTCAAAGCAGGAGGAACATTATGAATCAAATTGGCTGTTGCTATAAAAAAGACTTGAGATAAATCAAAATCTAAATTTAAAAAATCATCCTTAAAATTTTGATTTTGCTCTGGATCCAAAACTTCTAACAAAGCAGAACTAGGATCTCCCTTAAAATCCGAACACAATTTATCAATCTCGTCTAAAACGATAACTGGATTTTTTGTTTTACATTGTTTAAGAGCTTGTATAAGCTTCCCTGGCATAGCTCCCACATAAGTTCTTCTATGACCTCTAATTTCTGCTTCATCTTTTAAGCCTCCCAAAGAAATACGATAGTAAGATCTTCCTAAAGCCTTTGCAATACTTTTTCCTAAAGAGGTTTTACCAACGCCTGGAGGGCCAGAAAAACATAAGATAGGTCCTTTAGCAATTTGTCTTTTTAAATTACGAACCGCTAAAAATTCTAAGATTCTTTCTTTTATCTTTTTAAGACCTAAATGATCTTCATCTAAAACTTTTTGAGCATTGTTTAAATCTAAATTATCTTCACTAAGAATATTCCATG
This sequence comes from Pseudobdellovibrionaceae bacterium, assembly GCA_026712605.1. Taxonomy (GTDB): domain Bacteria; phylum Bdellovibrionota; class Bdellovibrionia; order Bdellovibrionales; family UBA1609; genus JACOND01. The sequence goes on from JAPORL010000208.1 coordinate 2,600, forward strand.
GTAAATCTAAAATCCAATCTAAATAATTTCTAATGATAGAGGCTTCTGAGCTTTCTGTGTGCATTTTATCTAAACGAGAAAGTTGTTTAAAAGCTTCTTTTTTTACTTCCGTTGGCAAATTCATGGCTGATAAATTTTGTGTATATTCCCTCACATCTTCTTTTTTATGATTATTTCCTTGTTGATACATAAAGTCTTTGTTTGAAGGTACTAAGGGCTTGGGCGAGTCATTTTTTATAAGCTTTTGTAAGCGTCCTTTTAATTGAGAAATTTCAAGCTCATCTTGTATCAGTTTTTTAGTAAACTGTAATTTTTTCTCAAAATCCTCTATCTCTAAAGCTTTCTGTAAAGTTTTTGATTTTAAATCTAAATTATTAATCAGCATATCACAAAATTGATTGGGATCCTTTATAGAATTTAAAACCGCTAAAATTTCATGGGAAAAGTTATCTTTAAATTGAGAGAGCTTGTTTAAAGAGTTTTTTATCTCCACTATAGTTTTTTTATATCTTTCACTATCTTTTTTTTCATTATGAGAAAAATAATTTAGGGAAACAAAATCATTTTTAACTTCTGATATACAAGCTTTTTTTAATCCCTGTATTAAGATTTTTATACAGGCTTCATCCACTGTTTTCATTTTCATAATAAATCCAACACAACCTATTTTATAAACTTTTTTAGAGTCTTCTTGCGGATTCTCTAAACAAGAGAAAAAAAGCAACTTATTCATGTTAAACGCTTTTTGAACTAATTTTTTTGAATGATCTGAATTTATATGAATAGAAATTATAGACTGTGGAAAAACAACTGTATCTTTTAAAGAAATAAGAGGAAGATGTTTTGGTAAAAGCATGCTCATATTTTAACTCCTTTAATTAACTTTTCGGTTTTTTAAAAAAAATATTTAATAAAAAAAGCTAGTATAGAGACCAGATTTAAAGATTTTATTTAGGAATAATTTTATACACTTCAACCGGATATTTAAATATCTGGTCTTTTGAAATAGTCAAAGGATAGTAAGCTCCATCAAATTGATTTATGCTTTTTAACTCTTTTTGTAAAAGAAAGCGAGTATTTATATTTTTATCTAAAGCCTGCTTAAAAAATAAGGCTGTATTATAAGCCCTTTGTTCAAAATGTCCTGGGGAGTAAGCATAAGATTTTATAAAGCTTTTATAAAAATTAGATTTTATATCTTTATCTTGTTTTTTCGGCACATCTACAAAAATAAAAGAAAACTCCTGTCTTTTTGGATTCAAACCTTTCCACAAATTTGTGCCCAGAAAATATATATCTTTCACTCCATAATATTTAAAATGATCTTTTATTTTTTGAAGGCTAATTAAAGAATCAGGTATAAAAACAGCTGAAAATTCTTTTTGAACTGGTAAAATATTTTCAGGTGTGAGCTTGAGAGAGCGAGTAGAGATATCTTTTTTTTGTAATAACTCTGCTTTCAACTTCTCAAACTCTTCCATGCGTTTATCTAGGTTTAATTGTAATAATTTTTGGACAGAATTTTTAAAATCAACCTCACCTGGTTTATAGATTTCTTTTGCTACAATTTTTCCTCCTTTTTTTATAAAAAGCTTTGAAAACAGTGTAGCATAGTCTTTTCCATAAGAATCATCTGGATATAAAATAGCTACCTGATTCATTTTTAAATTTTGCCGAATTTCTTTTATTAGCGAGTCTAATAAATCTTGAGCTGTAATTGCGTTCTGAAAAACAAAAGAACGATCTTTTGTAAGCTCTCTTTTTTGAGAAAGAACTACTGTTGGAAGAAAAAACTCCTCTGCTTTTTGAGCCATCACTTCGGCCGTATCACCAGTTAACCCTCCAATAAGTCCCATTACATTATAATTATAAAATAAATCATTAATATGGGTTCTTACCACTTCAGGGTGACTTTGGCTGTCTAAAATGACCATCTGCCATGGGGAATCTTTATCGATAGATAAACCTAAATAGAGTCCTTTTAATATTTTTTCTCCTAAAGACTTTCTTCTTCCACTCAAAGGAACAATAACACCTAATAAGTAGGGATTAACCTTAGATATTTTTTTCATAAGATATAAAGTTTGTTTTACCTCTTTTCTTAAGTTAGGATCTAGAGATGTAGCTAAAGATTTTTTAAAATACTTTTCAGCTTTGGAAAATTTTTTATTCTTCAAAAAATACTGACCCGCTTTATATAAAAGATAAGGCGCAAGTCTACCGAAAAAATCAGCTTGATTTGCATAAATCACTAAATCTGAAATCTTTAAACTATCAATTAATTTTTTAGAAATATTAAACCAATATTTTTTTTGTTCTATCTTTGTAGAAAAAGCAATCAAATGAGATAAATTTACTAACTTCAAATCTATTAAATCTTTCTTATTTTTTAAAAAAGACCATTGCATTTGAGCTAATTGCTTCTTTTTAACAACAGACTCTTTAGGATTTTGAATAAAATTTTCTAAAACCTGAACCGCCTTTTTAATCTTACCTTCTTTAAACAGACATCTAGCCGATTTCTGATAAGCCTCTATTCCATTTTTATAATGAAATGGAGATTTAACAATTTTATAATAAATCAGACAAGCTGACTTTGGCTTTTGAATTTGAAGTAAAAGTTTAGCTTTAAACATATAAGCAGAAAAGACAATTTCTTTATCCTTATTTTTTTCAATAAATTGATCAATGAGTTTTATATGCTCTTTTTTAGATTGGACTTTTTGTTTTTTTAGTTTCATCCATGTTTGGTTTTCTTGTAAATTCGTTTGTTTTGCCATTTTCTTATTATGAAAATTTTTATTAGAAATTGATTGCTGTAAAAGCGAACAGCCAGAAACAAACAAACAAAATAAAATAATTAAATATCTATTCATCAGGGTAATACTCTTTTTTCAATTCTTGAATTTTTTTTTGAAACCTTAAAACTTTAGGATAAATAAAAGAATCTGTTTTCATTTTTTTTATATACACTTTCTTCTCTTCATAGGACATTTTCAACATCTTTTGTTGTATCCTTGTTTCATTTTCATAAGGATAATCTATAAAAAATTTTACAAATAAATCCCCTTTATCACCTTTTGAATTTTTATTTAAACCGTAATTTTTAACTTTAAAAATTTGTCCCTCTTTTAGAGGGTTTTGAATTTTTAAAGCCAAAAAACCATAAGGCGATAAAATTTCAACTTTCTTACTTTGAATCGCAGAAATAAAAGAAATAGGTTGCTCTATAATAATATCAAAAGAATTATCTAAAATTTTAAATATTTTATGAGGCTTTATAAAAATTTTTACATAAAGATTCCCAAAAATTTTGTTTTTTGATCCTCCTTTACCTTTAAAAAACAAACGAGCGCCCGGTTTAATACCTAAAGGAATTTGTATTTCTAAACGATTTTTCCGCTTACTTCCATTTATGGGCCTCAAATAGTGAATAACTTTTATAGCCGATCGGCATAAATCTTCTATTGAAATTTTTAATGGAATTTCCAGATCAATAGTTTGCTTTGTAGAATCCGTTTGGGCTTTTTTTGTTTTTTGAACAATCTGTTTTTGATTTGCTAAGCTTTCCTTTAAAATTTTTTCTTTTTTTAGATTCTCATCAAATAATTTTCTTTTATTTGAGTCCTTTAAAACTTCCCAAGCAAAATTAATCTGTTGAAATTTTTTTTCGGCTAAACGACTACCCTTATTCTTATCGGGATGATACGCCCTTACCAATTTAAGATAAGCTTGTTTTATTTCCGCTGTATTAGCTTTTGGAGAGACATTTAAAATAAAATAATAATTAACAAGAGTTTTTCCTTTCAATAAAACCTCTCTATTTTTCCTTAGCTACAATCACTTGAGCGGGACGTATAATTTTATCATGCATTTTATAAGCTTTTTTATAAGTCTCTAAAACATGATCTTCTGGCACCTTAGAGGTTTTAACAAAACTTAAGGCTTCTTGACAAGAAGGATCAAAAGCCTTTCCTGTAGGGTCTAATACCTCTACTCCAAATTGATTCAAAAGTTTATTTGTTTTTTTATGAATCATTTCAAGACCTTTTTGTAAATCCTCCAATGATTTATTTTGCTTGCTGACAAAAAGAGCTCTTTCTAAATCATCTAATACTTCTGTTGCTAAAGTAGAAATAAATTTTTCTCCTTCGTAGCGAAGCGCTCTAAATTTTTCCTCTAAAGATCTTTTTTTAAAATTTTCAAACTCAGCTCTTAAATATAAGTTATCGGATTCAACTTTTTTTAATTTCTCAATTAATTTTTTCGTCTTCTGGGCTTTTACATTTTTTAAAGAAAAAGATTCTAAAGAAGGCTTCATTTCTTGCTTATCAGATTCATTTATTTCTTTTTCTTTTAAATCATTAGCTTTAGAAGATTTTTCTAAGTTTTTATTTTTTTGCTTTACTTTTTTCAAAAAAACTCCTTTTTCTTATAATATCTATAAAAAACTTAAATTTTTAAGACCTTTTATTAATTTTTTTAGCTAAAAGCCCTGCTTTATACTTAAAAAAGCCTTTTTGTAACAATTCTTACTCCAAAAAATATAACCTAAAAATATGATCATTAGCAACAAATCTTTTAAAGAGTTTTTTCATAAAGAGCTATCTCCTTATACTCTACCAATAAATATAAAAAATTATTTAATAAACCTTCTTTATTTTTACCTGAATTCTGAACAATTTTTTGAAAAAAAAGCTGGTGAAACAAAATTTCACGAAATACAACTCCTAGAATGGTATGAAAAAAGTTTAGTGTCTAATACGCAAGAAAAACTATATCTGTTTAAAAGAATGGGAGATTTTAGCTTATATCTTAGTGGCTTTTTTAGACAAGCTATTCGAAAAAAACTGACACACTTAAGCTACTATCAAGAGATGGGTCAATCAGCTTATCATTATGTCAGCCAATCCTACCCTCCTAAGTCTAATGTATTTACAGAACTCTCAGGAAAATTTAAAGAACTTTCTGAAATTCTTTTTGTCATACAAAAGCGATCGGTATTCCAAAATCAAAAAAAATACTTTTTAAACCTAAAAAAGCTTAGTAACAAAAAACTAGTTTAATACTATTATCAAAGAAATTATATGCCTAACTTTCTAAAGCTGTTAATCGGCCTAAAGATAATAAAAAAATTTCAGACATGCCTTTTGCCATAAAGCGATCTATATTCGTTATTCAGTTCAAATCCGAACTCAATTTCAAGCTTTTTTATTGCCTTTAAAAGAAATGAATAAATTTAATCTTTTATGGAAACTTATGTATATAATTCCCATTATCAATAAAAAAAGAGTTAAAAAACAAAAAAAAATGATTTAAACTGAGTGAATGTTTGGTTTAGGTTTTACAGAAATTTTATTATTGATATTAGTAGCTTTTTTAGTTTTTGGTCCAAAGCAATTTCCACTTATAGCAAAAAATTTCATAAAGCTTTTAAATGAATTAAAAACAGCTTTCTTTGATATCAGATCAGAAATTTATGATGTAAAAACTGAAGCTAATAAGCAAATCCATCAAATTCAAGATAACTTTCAAAAAGAGTTTAAGTCTATTGAAAAACCAAAAAAGAAAGAAAATTCAAATCATAGAAAAAAATAGTTTTTAATTTTATGGATTCAAAAAAATTAAGCTTATTAGATCATCTCACAGAATTAAGACAAAGAATCATAAAATGTCTTCTAGCTTTGCTATTAGGTTTTATTGTCTCTTATTTTTTTAGTAAGGATATTTTAGAAATTATCAGTCAGCCTATTAAATCTTATTTAACAGCAACTAATGGAAGTTTGATTTTTATTTCACCTTTTGAAAAATTTTCTTCCTATCTTTGGGTCAGTTTGTGTTCTGGCTTTATTTTATCAAGTCCTTTTTTATTTTATCAAGTTTGGAAATTTATTTCCCCTGGACTTTATAAAAAAGAAAAAAAATGGTCTCTATTATTTGTAACTTTTAGCACTTTGCTTTTTTTAGCTGGAATTTTATTTGTCTATTTTATAGTCTACCCACTATCTTTTCGTTTTCTTTTACAATTTGGAGGAGAAAATGAACTCCCTTATATCTCTTTAAAGCCTTATCTATCTTTTTTTCTAAAAACAGCAATAGTTTTTGGATTGATCTTTGAAGCGCCTCTTATTTTATTTAGTCTGCTAAAGTTAAATATCACCAATGTCAAGCAATTAAAAAAAGCTCGTCCTTATGTGATTGTATTTATAGCTTTTTTATCAGCTATGATAACTCCACCAGATATCTTCAGTATGCTCTTTATGATGGCTCCTCTTTATATATTATTTGAAGCTTCTATTTGGATAAGCCAAAATTTTAAAGCTTAATTAAAATTTTTTTATTTTAAAAAATCTCTAAATAAAAAAGCGTAAAATTATTCAGGAAGAGTGGGAAGAAGTTGAGAGTTTAAGCTTTTCCAATCTTTAATAATTTGTTGAAGATATACGCTGTTTTCCTCTAAAGTTTGTTTAGTAAATTTTGGAATATTTAAAAAATAATCCACAACATGGATAGATTGCTCAGACAAAGCTGGATAAGGTAACAATTCATTGTATTTTTCTACTAATTTAACTTTTTTTATAAAAATTTCTTGTTTCTCCGCTTCTTTTTGAGCTAGGATTTGTGAGAACTTTTCACTTTCAGCATATAAACCTTGAGGTTCATAAAGCTCTTTAACTAAATCTTCCGCCTCTTCTTTAAAAATTTTATCTGATCGGATCGCTTGAATAATTTTTTGCTTTAATTCTTTCCTATTTTGTAAAAAAGTATCATACCTTTTATTAAACTCATCAATTATTGGACGGTAAGCTACTAAATGATTATGCACGGTTTGTAAACTCAAGTCCCCTGTCTCTAAAGCTTTTAAAGATTCTTCTTCTAGTTTATCTTCCATTTTCTCAGTAAAAGCATAGAGATCTGAAAACTCTTTTTCGCTCTTTTCAAAATCTTCTTTCAAAATATCAGGATAAGATATAAAAGCTTCTTCTATTAATAATTTAAGCCTCTTTATAAGATTTCTTATTTTATCTAAATTAACTTTAAAAGTTTTACCTAAAGAAGAAATTTCTTTTATTAAAATTTTGTTTTTCTTATCCAATTCTTCTCTTTGTTTAATATTTGTCTTAATTAACTGAATTCGCTGATAGGCCTCGGCGGCGGAGTCTTTAGCGTAAAAACTAAAGTCATCAATGGAAGGTATATACATTTCTTTAATTTGATCTCTTAATGACTTTACCTCTTCAAGATAGGTTTTTATTGTTTTTATATCTTTAACAGAAAGATAAGGATATTTCTCTAAAAGAGATTTAAATTCTGGATTTTCATCTGATGATTTAATAATATCTTTTGTAAAAATCTTTCTATATTTCTTTCCTTTTTGAACAGAAATCTGTGTGAAAAATTTTGAAATATGATTTTGAGCTTCAGCCCATGTCTCTGCTTTTAAAATATCATGAATAAAGGAACTATTTGAAAAATGTTTTTGAACAAGTTTCAGTTGTTCTTTAAAATTAGAAAAATCAGTTTTTAATTTATCTTGAAAATTTTGAGGAATTGTTTCGCCAGATTCCGAAGCTTTAAACAAGATGGCTTTTTCTAATGCTTTTTCTAAAACCCTAGATAAATGAGAAGCAGGAGAAAATTCATAGAAATCTTCTTCTAAAGAGTTTATTTTTTCCTGAAATTTTTTTGCAATATTCCTATAATACTCTGTTTTAATAGATTTTATAGTATAAGTTTGTTTTGTCCATTCTCTAAAAGATAAATCATTCGCCCAAAGTTGAAGAATATTTAACATATCAAATAAAGGTGTGTTTTTAGATTGTTTAAGAGCTTTTAAATCAGAGGAATGTTGCTTTTTAATAAAGTTAAACGCTAGTTCAAAATTTATAGGATATTTTCCCTCATAACCTAAGTAATCAGATAAAAGATGTCCCACTCTTTGCTCTTTTTTTATATCATTAGACATAATAAGCGGAAGATTTTTTAAATAGTGAGCTTCTAAATTTTCTAAAGAATCATAGTATTGATGAAAAAGATCCTCAAAACCTACATATACCATAGGATCGCCTTGTCCCACTATCATAAGGGCTGGTAAAAAGTCTTTTCCTTTATTATCAGGAATCTTATCCTCTAATTGAGCTATAGTTAAAGACGAAAAAAATTGTCCAACAGGACTTGTCTTTCCATCTAAAACCATTTCTTGAAAAATATTTATATCATTTGGCGCTACTCGATCTAGACTGTTTAAGGCTGATTGTTTTCTTTGAAAATAAGCTTGTTTCTTTTTGTGAAGACTTTGACCGGGAGCTGGATCTATAGCTGGAGAAGTTATGATTAATCCTTTCAAATTATTGTGAAAAAATCCAGACTCTCTTTCTCCTGTCATCTGCATAATACGATGGGCAAAAGTACCCCCCCAACTATGCCCCCAAACAAAAACTGGCACATCAGGATGAATATATTGTTTAGAAAAATCTCCTAAAGCTAACATTTCTTGATCAAGAGTTCCCATAAAATCTCTAGGTCCTTCTCCGTGCCATGGTAAATCAGGGGAGATAACAGCAATATTATATTTTTGAAAATGATTAATTATAGCTTCAGCGACATGCCCTCCTGTAGATTTTGTACCTCCTCCATGAAGAAATAAAATAGCGGCACTTAAACTAGGTCCAATCAGCCATTTTTTTTGAGCCTCTAAATTGTCTATTAAACCTTCCTTGCTAAAGCTAACATTTGTTTCTAAAGATTGACCCTGTGATTCATATTGAGCTCTTACTATAACAGCAGAGCCTGTAGCTGGAAATTTAACCAAATGAAACCCTTGGCTTTCCCTTAAACGATGGCTGATAAAAGAAACATTCTCTGGAAGAAAAGGAAATAAGCTAGGAGGATTGGGAGATCTAGAGCTCCAGTGCCTTTCTAATTGAGTTTCCTCTATAATATCTCTAAATTTTGGTAAATTATGAAATTTATCTGCAGTAAAAGCAGACACAACTTGAGCCGATCTTAAAGAACTTTTAAAAACTTTTTCACAATCTTTACTAGCTAAAACAGTATTTGAAAAATAAAAAAATAAAAAAAATCCCTTAAAAATTAGAAAATTTTCCATAATAGACTTTCTCAATTAAGAATGACAAACTAAGGTTTTTCAGAAAAACTTACAAGCCAATGTAAGAATTTCTTACGAAAATTTTTTCATAGATTTTGTTACAAGCAAATAGCTTTTCTTAATTTATAATAATTATAAATTATATTTATTTTAAATTAAAAAGGCTTTTTTTAAGGTTTTTAAGCTTTATTTACGTGCATTTAAGGCTTTTTATTAAAAACTTACAAGATACAAAGTTCAAAACGAGTTTGGATTTGACAACAAGGTGACTGAAAATCACTATGTGGAAAACCGCATTTACCGAGTTCTTGAACTTTATTTATTCCTATTTAAGTTTCTTGATTAAAAACTTATAAGAAGACTTAAAACGTCAGATTTGAAACTTCAAAAAAAGTTTATTTAACTGAATTTTTGATTATATCCAAAGCTTTTTGCGCCCGAGTTTTAATTTCAATCAGCTGGTCTCTGCCTCTTATGGCTCTTTCTTCAGCCTCTTTTGCTTTTTTGGCATCTTCTCCAGCGAAATTTAAGGCTGAAATGGCATCTCTAACAAGCCGATATGCCTGCTTAGCCTCTATGACATAAGATTTTAATAGCTTTTCTTGTCCCTTAATGATGTCAAGGTTTTCAACAGGACTAGGGTCAGGCTGAACATTGTCTATTTCAAACCTTTGCCTTAAGCTTATAGCGTTTTTTTCAATAAGCTCTATTTCTTCTAAAATAGATTCAGCCTCACTTAAAATAGGCTTTTCAGTACTTACAAATTTTTCATTTTTTTGCGACTCAAAACAAGAAACAAAAAACACAGCAAAACTTAACAATAAATATTTCATAATCTCTCCTTTGCTAAAAGCTCAAATTTAATTCAAAGCTTTTTTTTTGTCAATCAGCCTCTTAAAGGCTTTGACTGGCTGATTTTTTTGCTTGATATTTTTTTTTCGCTTAAATAGCAACTGTAAATTGCTTCCTAACTAAAAACATGCCCTAAATTTTTAAGGCTTATTTATCTTTTATGTCTCTTGATCAAAAGCTTGTAAAATACAAAGTTCAAAACGAGTTCGGATTTG
>JAPORL010000208.1:12785-18217 GCA_026712605.1 Pseudobdellovibrionaceae bacterium
AGCCTCTTAAAGGCTTTGACTGGCTGAATTTTTTGTTTGATATTTTTTTTTCGCTTAAATAGCAACTGAAAGTCACTTTGTGGCAAAAGGCATGTCCCAAGTTCTTGGTCTTTATTTATTCCTATTTAAGTTTCTTGATGAAAAACTCAAAAAGAATTCAGATTTGAAACTTCAAAAAAGTTTATTATATAAGAGTTTTTAAATAAAAAAAATAATTCTTGGAAAAATTATTTAATAGGAATAAATTTGAAAAATATTATTTGTTTAATTAAAATTTAAAACGCTGGAATATGATTAAACTTTTAAGCTTACTTTCTATAATTTGTGTTGGATCACTTTTTTTCTTTGAGCCTCAATTTAAAAAGAAAAGTAACAAGGTTTTTTATTTTGCTCCACCTGAAATCATAAAATACTTTTCTTTCGGTTTTGAAGAGCTTTATGCAGATATTTTATGGATGCGATTGCTTCAAAATGTTGATTTTTGCAGTTCCAAAAAAGGCCTCCCTATTTATGATGGAGAAACAAAATATGAATGTGAAAAAGGCTGGTCTTATAAAATGACATCAGCTATTACAGAGCTGGCGCCCCGTTTTTTAGCTCCTTATGAAATCTCTGGCTCCATCTTGAGCGTTATTATGGGAGATAAATTAGGGGCTAAAAAAATTTATGACAAAGCTTTAAAGGTCTTTCCTAATAACTGGCAACTTCATTTTAGCGCTAGTTATCATTACTTAGTAGAACTAAAGGAAGAAGAAAAAGCCGCAAAACTTTTAATTAAAACGGCAGATCTAGGAGGGCCTTTGTGGTTATATGCCTTAGCCGCTAAAACCTACAAAAAAAAAGGAAGACTGTTATTAGCTAAAGAAATTCTTAATCAAGCTATCAAAAAGGATTCAACCAAAAAATACAAAAAAGCTTTTGAAATAAAATTAAAAGAAGTGGAAAGAGAACTCTCTCAATTATAAATGATTCTTTAACCAAAGGCTAAATTGAAATACAGAATCTTTATAAGGCTTAAATAATTCTATTCTATTTTCAACAGATAATCCTAAATTTACAATAAGCTTTTCAGATAATAAACCCATTTCTCCCTCTAAACCTATAAAAGGAATTAAAAAAAAACGATAATCTTTATAAAAATCTTGCGTTAGTAAAATAGATCCGCCAAGAAGAGGAGCTATTCTCCTTAAAGAAAATGGTATTTTTAGCGGATAATAAGAATAATCCAAAACTTTAAAAAGCTCTATATTAGCCTGATATAAATTCTGAATCTTAAGCTCTTCTTTACTATTGCATTTGAGACTTTGTTTTAAGTCCAAACAATACGAAATGAGACTTTTTTTAATTTGAGGCCAATAAGGTTTTTGACTCCATAGATTTAAAAAAATACTTCCACTAAAATTTACAAAAGTTTGTTTCTTTAACTCTTCAGTCAAATTAGCTTTCAAAGAGCCATTTAAAAACAATCTTAATCTTTCAGAGCTATCTTTTAAATATAAAAAATTATAGGATAAACTAAGTTCTCTTTTTTCTTTTTTTATAATAAAAATAAGCATGAGGATATTTTATTTTATATTGATACTTCAACTGTCCGCTTTGAGTAAGATAAGTTTTCCAATTCTTATTCTTATTAAATTCTATTTCTCCCCAACCCCATTGAGATTTAAAGATCAAATTAGATTTAGGATTGATATAGATAGGATAGTTTAAAGTTAAATTAAAAACCCAGTTTCTTTTAAATAAAGCTTTTTTTTTCATTAAAAAATTTCCAACTGGATAAAAAATATCTTCTGTGTCTAAAAACCCAATAAATTTTGAAGTTTGTATTTCGTAGTTGGATTTTTCTAAATCCAAACGGCTTTCATCGTAAAGAAAAGAAAATTTAAAACTAGGACGATACTTTTGAAATGAATAAATCGTGTTTATAAATTTATTATTAAGGCTAAATCTGTTAGATAAGCTTAGCTCATTAAATTTAAGAGGATCTAAAAAGGAAAAAGAAGAGAAAAAATCAGAATGACCTCTTAAAAATTTTGGCTCATAAATAAATAAAAACTGTTTTAAGTAAAGCTCTTTAAAAGCATTGTAAGGTTTAAAGCTGTTTGATGAAAGGCTTTCCAAAGAGCTTTGATCTTTTAATTTAACCCCGACTATAGAATCTTTCGAGTTAAAATTGTTTTTTTGAATCTCATGTTTTGGATCCTTTTTCAGATCAAGAAAGCTGTTTTCTTTTTGAAAAGAGTAGGCATATAAAAAAGGTTTCTCTACCTTCTCTTTTGTTTTAATAATTTTATATTCATAATGAGTCGGGCTGATTTCAGAAACTAAAAAATAATCATCTTTTATTTTTCTCGCTGAAACAATTCTATCCGATTCACTTAAACGATAAATTCCTTGATCCTTTTTGTAAACAAATAAACTAGAGCCATATTTTGTTGCTCCTATAAAATAAACTTCTATCTCATTCACTTCCAAAGGATAAGAAAAATAAGATTTAAAACTGATAAGAGCTTGTTTATTTTTATATAAAGTCCTTTCATCTTTGTTTTGTTTGAAATAATAAACAGTCCCTTTTGAATCCGCTAAAACAGAAGAATCTACTGTAGTATAAAAAACTTTATCAATGATAAGAGAATTTCCTAGATGACTTTGTTTAGAATCTAGAGAAATGGCTTTATCTTGAAAAAAATCCATTACATTTTGTGAATTATATTTTTTTAGATTTTTAAAATTCTCTTTAAACAAAGTGTACTCAAAAGAAGTAGCGCTAGTTTTAAGATTAGCTGAGGAGTAATATTTGCCTTTTCTATAAAAAATTTTACCAATAGGAAGATTTTTTTTAGTTTTTTTTATAATTCCTGTTTGTTTATCAAAAATAACTAAATAAGGAGGGGTTTTGGAATCAGAAATCAAGAAATAAATAAACTGATCATTGCTATTTATAGGCACATAAACTTTACTCGTTAATAAAGCTTTTTGTGAAGATACTTTTTGCTGTTGGGCTAAATCTTTATAGTAAGTTTTATATTCTTTAAATAAGGTCAGTAAATCTTTTTTAAAAGCCCTTTTTAAAGAGCTATTTAAACCATAATAATCTAAAGGAAGAAACCGGCCACTTTCATGAAAAAATTTTTTTATTTTTTCTGAACCATACTGAGAATAAAGAAAGTTAAAAAAATAAGCTCCATGAAAATATTTTTCAGTGCTAGAAAAAGAATCATCATAAGCTTTTAAAAGTCTTTTTAAAGAAAAATCTTTTTTTATCTGTGAAAATACAAAAGCTCTCACAAAACCACTAAATAGCCTTCCTCCCGATCCATAAAAAGATTCCATTAAAATAGCATGCCCTTCTAAAATCCAAGAAGGTAAAAACATATTCCTATAAGATAAAGAACCTAAAATTGGCGCTAGAATTCGATCCCAGTTAGAGTTTTGAGACATTTGATAGATATGAGACAGTTCATGGGTCAAACTATCCCTTGACCATGAAAAAAGAGACAAATGATCCATGAAATCTGTTGAACTGAAAGAGTAAATTTTTACAACTGAAAAAGGATACACTCCTGCTGATGCATTTGAGAGTTGATAGCGAGGAGACAAAAATAACAGATAGTTTTTTCTAAAATAAGGCGACCGAAAAAAAAATTTAGACAATTTTTGATCAATTTTTAACTTATAATCAAACCACTGTGGCAAAAAACCTCTAAACTCTTCACTCGCAACAAATTCGCTATCAGAACTAAAAGATTTCACATAGTATCTACTATCTTTTCTAAAAAAATTCAGTTTCTTAAGAGGTAAAAAAGTCCTATCTTTATAAAAAAATTTAAAATCAGCTTGTTTTGAAACTTCCTTATCCTTATAAGCCTCAGCTACAATGAAAGGACTAAAAAATAATAGAAAAAAAACTTTAATTTGTTGTTTCAAAAATGAAATCCTTTCTTATTTTTATAAATAGTTTTAGCATAAATTTTTATCAAAATTAAAAAAAATTCAGTTAAATAAAAAGCTATTACTTTTTTAAAAAGTTTCTTTTTGAGTAAAAAAATAAAGCTAGTTTTTAACTTTGGAGCCTATTTTAAATAGGATTTTCAGATATATAAGAGTTAATATTCACATTTTCTTTTCGACTCAAATACAAAGTAACAATAGAATCGCCTGTAACATTCACCACAGTTCGCCCCATATCTAAAAGCCGATCCACACCTAAAATAATAGCTAGCCCTTCGGCCGGTATGCCTAAAATAACAATAGCTGACATCAAGATCGGTAAAGAACCTCCAGGAATTCCCGCTATACCCACAGAAGTAATAAAAACAATCGCTATCAACAGGCCTATATCCATAAAATTTAACTCCACTCCGAAAATCTGAGCTATAAATAAAGTAGCCGCGACTTCAAAAAGCGCTGTTCCATCCATATTCACTAAAGTTCCAATAGGAATAGAAAAACTCACAATTTTTCTAGGCGCTCCAAAGTTTTTCTCCAAAGTTCTCATGGTAACAGGCATAGTTGCACTACTGGAACTTGTGCTAAAGGCTGTTGAAAAAATAGGCAACATCCTAGAAAAAAACTCAAAAATGGGAATTTTAACTAAAAATTTTAAAAACAAACTATAAGTTCCAAGAAAATGAAGAAAGAGGCCTAGGAGCATAACAAAAATATAAAAGACCATGCTTTTTAATAAATCCAGACCCAGTTCTGAAACAGAAACAGCTATCAAAGCTAAAACCGCAACAGGGGCCGTTTTCATAATCCATTTTATGATAGTAACAGACATAAAAGACAAGGCTGACATAAACTGTATAAAGCTTTCTTTAGGGGCCGATGAGCCACTGCTAGAAGGTAAATAAAGAAGGCTTAAACCAAATAAAATAGAAACAAAAATGACAGCAAGCATATTATTTTCACCAAATTGATCTATGATATTTCTAGGAACAATTTTCGTTAAAATGCCTGGCCATAAAGAATCTCCCACCATAGAGCTTTTTTCTTTCATAGAAGACATTTTATCTTGCATTTTTACAGCAATTTGCTGAGCTTTTTCTTTTGGGATTCCCTGACCTGGTTTCATGGTCCCCATGCAAATTTGTCCGATAAAAATGGCAATGAAGGTGCTTCCTGCATAAAATAAAAAAAGCCTTTTACTTAAACGACCTACAGAAGAGGGATCTTTCATATCAGAAATTCCAACAACCAAAGAACTAAAAACTAAGGGTACAATAATCATAAATAAAGACTGAAGAAAAAGATTTCCTATAGGATAAAAAATATTATCCGTAATAAAATAAACAAAAGGAGCAAATTGAGGGTTTATCTTTAAAAAATTAAAAACTAAACCTATAATACAACCTAAAATAAGACCAAAAAAAATACCCCAACTTCCTAAAAAAGATTTTGACATAATGAAAAAGCTATAGATTTTTATTAAA
>JAPORL010000157.1:0-8634 GCA_026712605.1 Pseudobdellovibrionaceae bacterium
GCTCCTGAAGCTACTTCTGCTCCTAAAATTATTGAAATTGCTGAAGCTCCTGAAGCTATTTCTGCTCCTAAAACTATTGAAATTACTGAAACTCCTGAAGCTACTTCTGCTCCTAAAATTATTAAAATTGCTGAAGCTCCTGATAACTCTATTCCTCAAAGCCAGGTAAAGATAACTAAAGATATAAAAACAGAGCTTAATTCAGAAAATAAAATCATGGCCTTTTCTTCATTGAAACAAAAGTTGGGAAACCCTTCATTATCTTACCCAGATTTTGCAAGAGAGAGAGAAATGCAAGGGCTTATTTCTTTACTGTTTTTTGTAGATGAAAATGGTTTGGTAGATAAAATTCAATTAGAAAAATCTTCAGGATATTCTGAGTTGGATAACTTTGTTCTTCGTGTTTTATCTCAATATAGGTTTTTAGAAAATCAAAGCGGTTGGGTTCGCTATGAACAAAATTTTATTTTAGAAGGAGAAGAAAAACAGTATTTAAGATTAAGACAAGAAGAAGAGTAAAAAAATAAAAGGAGAGCTCCCTAGAATAGAAAATAACATTTAATATATAGATTATGAAGATTTAGAAAATTCGCCGATTAAAGTCTGCTATTAAAAAAGGGTCTTAAAATATAAAAAGGTGTTTTAATGAAAGTTGCTTTAGCCCAAATTCAATTTCGTTTGGGAGATTTTAACAGAAACTATGAAAAGCTCTTAGAGGCTTTAAAAAAAGCAAAAGACTATGCGGATATTCTCGTGTTTTCTGAAGGAGGTTTATGGGCTTATCCTCCAAAAGATTTTTTATATCAAAGAGAGTTTTTTATAGTTCAAGAAAAAAAGATCAAACAAATTCAAAAAAAACTTCCTTTATCTCTTTCTGTTCTTTTGCCGGGATTTAATAATAAAAAAAAAGAATTAAGAAACGGTGTTTTTTTAATAAAGAAAAATAAAATTCAATTTTTTACAAAAGAATTTTTGCCAGATCAAAATGTTTTCTTTGAGTCTCGTTATTTTAAGAAAGGTAAAGCTAAAGATAATTTTTTTTATTGGAACAGTAAAAAAATTCAGATTCTTATTTGTGAAGATTTTTGGCACTTTTCTGAATTAAAAAAAACCGACTTTATAATTGTTGTAAACGCTTCTCCTTATAGTGAGAAAAAGCAAAAAGCTCGTATAAAAAGACTGAAAGAGCTTGTGAAGAAAACAAAATGGGGAGCTGTTTATTTAAATTTAGTGGGAGCGCAAGATAGCTTAATTTTTGATGGAGCCAGCTTTGCTTTGAACACAAAAGGAAAAAAAATTTGGCAAGGAAAATACTTTGAGCCAGATTTTATTCTATTAAATTTTCCTACTAAGAAAAATTCTTCTCCAGCAGATAAGATCTTGAATTTGATGGAACAAAAAGAAAAGGCTTTGATTTTAGGCATCAAAGAGTTTTTTTATCAAACTGGTTTTTCAAAAGCTTGTTTGGGCTTAAGTGGCGGGATAGATTCTGCTCTAACAGCTTATTTGGCTATGAAAGCGCTGGGAAAAGAAAAGCTTGATCTTTATTTTTTACCTTCTGTTTATACACAAAAAATTAGTTTTAAAATTATTAAAAGCTTAAGTCAAAACTTAAAAATAAAAGTTTATGAGAAAAGCATTACAACAGTGTTAAATTTTTGTTTAAAAGAGTTTTTTAACAATCGTTTAACAGATATTGCAAAGCAAAATTTACAAGCTCGCCTAAGAATGCTTTTTCTTATGGCAAAAGCTAATGAAAAACAAGCTCTTTTATTAGGAACAGGAAATAAAAGTGAATTAGCAACAGGATATAATACTCTTTATGGAGATCTCGCAGGAGCTTTATGCCCCATAGCTGATCTTTTAAAAACAGAAGTCTATGATTTAGCTGAACACATTAATAAAAAAACTCTTATTTTTCCAAAAGCTTTGCTTTCAAGAGAGCCTAGCGCAGAATTAGATTATAAACAAACAGATCAAGATGAGCTACCTAGTTATGGTTACTTAGATTCTTTTCTAAGAAGGTTTTTAGAAAAGAAAGAACCAAGAATAAGAAAAGAAAAAAACTTAGTTTATAAAATACATTCTCAAGAGTTTAAAAGAAAACAAGCTCCTCCTTTGCTCAAATTGACAGAAAATGACCTAGGAGAATCTTGGAGAAGGCCTATTGCCCATCAATTTTACAAAAACTAAAAAGTTTATTTTCTTCTTTTGTGATGTCGTCTGCGAGCTTGTTTTCGTTTTTTCCTTAAAAGAAAAGCAAAATAAAGAGCTAATAGGGCCAGAGCCATTAAAGATAAATTTAAAGGGCTTAAATTTAAGCCAAGAGAAGTATCTCCATCCATAAGCTCCTCTTCTCCATCTGTTATCTGTCCAATATAATCTGACATATTATCAGCATTACTTCTGGCTTCTTCGGCTCTGACTTTTACAATAGCTTTTTCAATATCTAAAACTTTTAAACTATTTATAGCTTTTATAAAAATAGGGGAGTATTTTTTATAGTGATCTTCATGCGCGCTTAGTACAATTAAGATTCCTAGTTGAGAGGAGCTATCTTGACAGCAAACAGTTCCTACATAGCGACTGATATAAGATTTTACCTCACTATTTTTATGAGTGCCGTCTACCCAAGGGTATTTGTTGATAAAAACCTCTTTAGCTTCTTGTAGTTTTTGAGATGTGATTTGCTCCTTTTGTTTAGTGAGCCACATTTTTTCTTGTTTGAGATAATCAAGATATTGTTCTCTTGTGTCTAAGGAGCCTGCAATTTTAGCTGTTGAAGTGATCAAAGCTTCTACTGATTTTTCTTGAAGAGAATCATGGCAAACCCAATTTGTGCCAAAGGGAGCGCATTTCCAAGAATCAGGGAGCTCGAAACTGACATAGCTGTTTTTAAAAATCTGTGCAGAAAGAGGCTGACAGAACAAGAAAATAAAAGGAGCTAATAGAAACAGCTTTTTTGGAAATTTAATAGCCCCCATTCCTTTAAGAATAACTAAAATTTATAAAAAATCAAATTTTTTATAAAAAAACTGGGATTTTTTATATAAACTTGATAAGTTTAACTTATGGACCTTCAAAATCTACAAACTTTTTGTACTGTCATTTCTGAAGGGAGTATGACAGCGGCGGCCTCTAAGCTTTCTATCACGCAACCTGCTGTTAGCCAACAAATTCGGCAATTGGAAAAATATTTTGGGGTAAAATTATTATCTAGAAATGCCAGAAAGGTAAAATCAACAGTTCAAGGGCAAATTTTTTATGAAACCTCTAATCGTATTTTAAATTTACTTCAAAATGCTAAAAATTCTATTAAAGCTATTTCACTTAATTTAGAGGGAGAAAAAATTAATGTCTCAACTGTTAATTCTATTGGTCTGCACTTAGTGTCACCTGTTGTGGCTAATTTTTTAAAACTAAATAACAACATGAAGCTTTCTCTTATATATGGAACAGGAGAATCTATCATTCAAAGAATGCAAAAAGATGAACTCGATCTTGTTATTATGCCTGATATTAGAAAGGAGTATGGAAGAGATTTTCCTTATTTTCAAAAAAGCCTTTTATTTAAAGATACACTTCATTTTGTAGGGTCTGGAAAAGATCAAAATTTACCCAAATCTATGTCTTTTAAAGACATTAAACAAATGAGACTAATACAAGTGGAAAACAATTATTTAGTCTTT
This sequence comes from Pseudobdellovibrionaceae bacterium, assembly GCA_026712605.1. Lineage (GTDB taxonomy): Bacteria > Bdellovibrionota > Bdellovibrionia > Bdellovibrionales > UBA1609 > JACOND01. Next base: position 3,690 of record JAPORL010000157.1, read on the forward strand.
CAAAATCTTTTTCAAAAAGAAATGAAGAAAAGAGGCTTGAACTTTGAGATAAGTTTTCAATGCGATAATATAGGGACTGTAAAAAGAGCTATTGAATCTGGTCTTGGTTGTGGATTTTTACCAGCCCATAGTATTCATAAGCAGTTAAGGCTTGGAAGGCTCAGAGTCATAGAGATAGAAGACTTTGAGTACTTTATGAATGTCTATTTTTATTTAAAGCCCAATGAAAAAAAGAATCGAATCATTGAAATATTAAAATTACTTATACTCCAACAAGCTCAAACTTTGTCCTAATGCGCTTTTTTAGAAAAGTTTGTTTTGTTTTTTTATGTTTATTTTCTTTTTGCTCTTCGGCTAAAATTTTTCGCTCTCCCTATGTTATGTTTGAAATAGGAGACTCATGGACATGTAAAAACTTTGGCTCTGTGAGTTGGATTTGCCATCATTATTTAAGCTCTAGCTCTCCTCCCGCTTTTATTCTTACAACAGCAAGATTATCTAATTCTTCTGAAAAACTAAAATTTGATATTTTTGAGACAGAAGTTTCTCCTTCTTTTTTGATTAGACCAGCAAAAAAAGTTTATATCAATCGGCATGTTTGGATAGACAGTTTCTATAAGGATCGTTTTTATAAAAATATATTAAGTCGTTATCAACGAACTATTTGTTGTGAGGGAATTTCACAGAAATTTCAAGTCTTAGTTAGCTTTCATGCTTTCAAAGAAAATTACTCTCAATATGCAAGTTCTTTTTTGAAATCTATAAGGAGCTTAAACTTACTAACTTCTGATTTAAAAGAAATCATGCAACTTTTTAAGGAGAGTAATAGGGAAAAAAAACAAGAAATGAATGATTATATTCAAAATATTTTATTTCAAGAAAATTTTACAGAACCTTTAAAAAAACAAAAAAAATTCTATCAAGGAAATTTTTTTTTACTTATGCTTTTTTTATCTTTTCTTTCTGTCATTTTTCTTATAAAAAAGCTTTTAAAGAAAAATTCAAACAAGAAAAAGGACTAGACTAATTTTTTATTTTTTGTAAAACTAAAAAAAGTATAGAAAATTTATTTCTTCTTGAAGTAAAAAAACTATTTGATAAAATTTATAAATAAAATGTTAACTTACTATTTAAAACTCTTTGTTTTTTTAGCTGTTTTAGGCTCTTGTCAGCATTTTCTACAAAAAATGCCAATGAATAAGTCAAGCGATTATCCTCCACAAAAAAAATTATTTTATAAGAATATCTATGAAGGGGTTTCTTTAGATTCTAATAAAAGTGTGGATATGTGGCTTAATTATTTTACAGGATCTGGCAGGAAGTATATGAAAATTTATTTAGAGCGATCTTCCCGTTATATCCCTGTTATGAAAAATGTTTTAAGAGAAAATAATCTCCCTGAAGAGCTCGTTTATGTTTCTTTAATTGAATCGGGCTTTAGTCCAAAGGCTTTAAGCCATGCTAATGCTGTGGGCTATTGGCAATTTATATATGGGACGGGAAAAAGATATGGCTTAAGAATTGATGGTTTTGTAGATGAACGAAAAGATCCTATTTTATCTACTCAAGCGGCGGCTAAATACTTTAAAGACCTCTATTCGCTTTTTGGGTCTTGGCATTTGGCTTTAGCGGCCTATAATTCAGGAGAGTATCGAGTGAATCGAGCCGTTCTAAGACATTATAATAGAGATTTTTGGCATTTAAGCTCAAAAAAAGCTTTACCTAGAGAAACAAGGAATTATGTGCCTAAATTGATAGCGGCTATAAGAATTGCTCAAAACCCTGACAGCTATGGCTTTTATAATTTAGATTTTGAGCCAGCTATAAAGTATGAGAAAATTCAAATAAAAAAACCGGTATCTCTTTTTAAATTAGCTAACAATTTAGGTGTTTCAAAAGAAGAGATGAAACGACTTAATCCGATGTATAAGGGAGAGTATGTTCCTGTTTATTCAGCTAACAGCTTTATTCGTGTTCCTATTGGAATGCAAAATCAAGCTCTAGCTCAATTAGAAAAAAGCTTCATGCCAAAACCAAAGTATAAGTATCACTATCACTATTGGTATCGTGTTAGAAAAGGGGACAGTTTATATAAAATAGCTAGAAGGCATAAAACAACAGTTCGTAAATTAAGAAGAGCTAATAATATGCGCGCTAGAGCCTCTTTTCTGAGAATAGGGCAAAAACTAAAAATACCAAGCCGAAAGTTGGTAGCTTCTAAAAATCCCTCTTCAAATCGTAATTTGGCTAGTTTGAATAAAGAATTTCACACAGTACAAAAAGGACAAAGCTTATCTTTAATTGCTAAGCTTTATGGGATAAAGCTAAATGCTTTAAAAGATCTCAACGATATTCAAGGGGCCCCTATCATTCATCCAGGACAAAAATTAAGATTGAAAAAGCCCCAATCAAAAGTTAATTTGAATACTTATCATGTTGTTAGAAAAGGAGAAACACTAATAGAAATTGCAAAAAAATACAACACCCCCTTACCTCATTTAATGAAAGAAAACTCTCTTCATTTAAAATCTATTTTATTGACAGGGAAAAGACTTATTATACCCAGATAGTGAGTTTATCTAAAAAAACTTAAAAAATTAAATCTAAAACGAGATAAAAACTTGCTTTTGCATTTAAAATTGTGATAGATAGTAAAAACTTTAAAAAAGAAAATTATGGAAGTCAGTATTCAAAATCTAATAGAAGTAGGCGCTCACTTTGGTCATGAGCTTAAAAAATGGAATCCTAAAATGAAAAACTTTGTTTATAAAGAGCAAGGGGGTATTCATATCATTGATCTTCAAAAAACTTTATTTTGCGTTAAAAAAGCTATGGCTTTTTTGGAAGATAAGACCTCTAAAGGAAACCATATTATCTTTGTTGGCACAAAAAGCCAAGCTGTTTCAGCTGTTCAATCTGCCGCTGAAATGTCTAAACAGTTTTATGTTACAAAAAGATGGTTAGGAGGAACTTTAACGAATTTTGAAACTTTAAAAGAAAGTATTGATCGTATGAAAAAAATTCAAAAAATCAAAGAGCGTTTTGAATTGGATCGCTATTCTAAAAAAGAAAGAAATAAAATTGAAAAAGAGTACAGTAAGATGGAAGAAAGCTTTAAAGGAATCAAAGATATGAAGGATATTCCTTCAGTGCTTTTTATTATAGATATTAAAAAAGAAAGAATTGCTTTAAATGAAGCTAGAAAACTTAAGATTCCGGTTGTGGCTTTAGTTGATACTAACTGCGATCCCTATCTAGTGGACTATCCTATTCCAGCTAATGATGACTCTATTCGTTCTATACAGTACTTTTTGCAGTTGGCGGGAGAGGCTTGTAAGAGAGGATGGGAAAAGCGAGAAAAAGAAATGAGAACAGAACAACAACAAAAAGATAAAAAACTAAAATCTTCTTCAGAAGGTCCTCAAGTTGTTAATTTAAATAAAGGAAGGCAACTTGTTGCTGTTGGCACAGCAGAAGATGTAGAAATTGAAATGGAATTAAAAGAAGAATCTAATAAAACAAAAGAGAAATAAAAGATGACTTCAGCTCAAGAAGTTAAAAAATTAAGGCAAAAAACGGGAGCGGGCTTTATGGACTGTAAAAAAGCTCTTGAATCTTGTGACAATGACCTTGAAAAAGCTTTAATATGGCTTAAAAAAAAAGGTCTTTCTACTGTAGCCAAAAAATCAGGTAGAAAAGCTGTTGAAGGGCTTATATTTTCTTACATTCACGGAAATGGTCGGCTAGGTGTTTTGTTAGAAGTCAATTCAGAAACTGATTTTGTAGCTAGAAATGAAAAATTTAAAAACTTTGTAAAACAGTTGAGCTTACATATTTTGGCTATGGAACCTCTTTATATCAAAGAAAATGACATACCAGAAGAACTGAAAGTTGAAGAAAAAAAAGTTTTTAATAATCAGGCTTTACTTAAATCAAAAAAACCGGAAATAGCTCAAAAGATATCAGAAGGTTTATATAAAAAGTGGCTAGAAGAAATTTGTTTATTAAACCAAGAGTTTGTTAGAGAAAATCAAGAAAGCAAACAAACAATAGAAAAAGCTTTAAACGAGTTAATTTCTCAATTAGGAGAAAATATTGTTATTCGCCGTTTTGTTCGCTTTGCTTTAGGTGAAACCCATGAAGAGAAAAAAAACGGTCCCGCTTAAGCCTTTTTATAAAAGAGTTCTTATTAAAATCAGTGGAGAGCTATTGGCAGGAAGCCAAAACTTTGGCATACAAACAAAAGTTCTTAGACAAATAGCAGATGAATTAAAAGAAATTCTGGATTTAGGAGTTCAAGTTGCTCTTGTTATTGGAGGTGGAAATATATTTAGAGGAAAATCAGCTCAAGAAAAAGGCATGGATAGGGTGAGTTCCGATCATATGGGGATGTTAGCGACTTGTATCAATGCTTTAGCTTTACAAAATGTTTTAGAACAGAAGAAAATTATAACAAGAGTTTTATCAGCTATTGATATTTCGGATATGGCTGAACCTTATATTCATCGTCGGGCGATTAGACATTTAACAAAAAAACGGCTTCTTATTTTTTCAGGAGGAACAGGTAACCCTTACTTTTCAACAGATACTGCGGCCGCTTTAAGGGCTATGGAAATTTCAGCAGATGTCTTACTTAAAGCAACAAAAGTAGAAGGAGTTTTTAATAAAGATCCTATAGGAAATAAATATACAAAAAAATTTAAAAGAATTACCTATACAGAAGTTTTAAAGAAAAACTTAAAAATTATAGATGGATCAGCCATTAGTCTTTGTAGAGAAAATAAGATGCCACTCATCATTTTTAATTTAAAAAAGAAAGGAAATCTTTTAAAGGCTATTTGTGGAGAACAAATAGGAAGTCTTATAAAAGATAAATAAAGAGGTATAATACGGTGTCAAAGCAGTATAGTGAGCAAGTCAAAGAGAAAATGGAAGCTAATAGTGC
>JAPORL010000157.1:8658-18196 GCA_026712605.1 Pseudobdellovibrionaceae bacterium
ACGAGCTAATCCCGCTTTACTGGAATCTATCACGGTTTTATATTATGGTAAGCAAACGCCCTTAGCTCAAATGGCAAATATTAGCTCACCCTCTCCTCGCACTCTTGTTGTGAATCCCTGGGACATAAAAGCTTTAAAAGAAATAGAGCAGGCTTTGACTAGAGCTAATCTAGGCATTAATCCTGAAAATGACGGAAAAGTCATTCGCTTAAATTTGCCAGAACTGACAGAAGATCGAAGAAAAGATTTAGCAAAAGAAGTCAAAAAAGAAGGAGAAAAATGTCGTATAGATTTAAGAAATAATCGCCGAGTGATCATGGAAGAAATTAAAAAAGCAGTTAAAGACAAAAAAATGAGTGAAGATGAGCAAAAAAAAATAAACAGTGAGATTCAAAAACTGACAGATGAATTTGTAAATCAAGTTGATAAGATTATTCAAAGCAAAGAACAAGAAATAATGGAGATTTAAATTTGCAAAACTCTCATCCTTGTAAACATCTGGCTTTTATTATGGATGGCAACGGTCGATGGGCAAAATCTAAAAATCATACAAGGCTTTTCGGCTATGTAAAAGGAACAAAGAAGGCTCAGTGGATTGTAAAAGTTTGTTCTGACTTAAAAATACCCTACCTAAGTTTATTTGTCTTAAGCACGGAAAATTTTTTGTTTCGCACTCAATCAGAAATTTTATCCTTGCAAAAAATTTTACAAAAAGCTTTTTTGAAAAACTCTAATCTTCTAATGAAAAAAGATATTAAATTAAATTTTTTAGGAGATCTTTCTGTGTTTTCTTCTTCTCTTCAAAAATTATGTAAGGATCTGTGTGAAAAAACAAAAAAAAACTCTGGATTGAATTTAATTTTAGCTTTAAATTATGGAGGAAGACAAGAAGTTTTACAAGCTTTTAAAACATTAGGACAGAAAATAAAAAATAAATCTTTTGATTTTCAAAATATAAACGAAAAAAATATAAGTTCTTTTTTTCCTTCTTCTGAGTTCCCTGAGCCAGACTTGATTATCAGAACAGGAGGGCGTTTTCGTCTCTCTAACTTTTACTTATGGTCAGCTTCTTATTCAGAGCTTTATTTTACAAAGACTCTTTGGCCTGATTTTGGAAAAAAAGATTTAAACTTAGCTTTTAAACATTTTAAAAATGTAAAAAGGCAGTATGGTAAAGTTTTATAATTTAAAAAATAAAATATAAATACTTCTTGAAAAAGTATTTATATAAATTTTTAAAGAACTGAGTTATTTAATTAATCTTTTGTAAAAATATGGATTTTATTTAAAGATTCACTTATTATAATATTTGGCTTTTATATGGAGATTTTTCTTTCTTTTTTAGAATTTATCCAAAAGGTTTTATTTGCCTTGGGTCCTTTTGTTCTTTTATTGGGTGTTTTAATTTTTATTCATGAATTAGGGCATTTTTTAGTGGCTCGTTATTTTGGAGTAAAGGTAGAGGTTTTTAGTTTAGGTTTTGGCCCTAAAATTTTAAAATATAAAAAAGGAGACACTCTTTATTGTCTTTCTCTTTTACCTCTTGGCGGTTATGTCAAGATGTTTGGCTCTAACCCTTTAGAAGAAATTGATGAGCGAGAAAAACAAAAGGCTTTTTTGTACAAACCTGTTTTACAAAAATGGTTGATAGCTTTTGCAGGCCCTTTTATGAATTTAATTTTTACTCTTTTTACTTTTCTTTTGCTTTCAAAAATAGGAATCCCTAGCCTTCCTCCTCAATTAGGAGACATTAAAAAAGGCTCTCAAGCCTATCAGGAGGGGTTTCGCTCAGGAGATAAGTTGTTATCTGTGGATGGAGAGAAAATCTCCTATTATGGAGAAGTCGTTAAGAGATTGAAACAAGCGGGAGGAGAAAATCTTATTTTTAAAATTAGAGATAAAAGTGAAAAAACTAAAAAGATTTCAAGTTTTATTCAAACAAAAAAAAATACAAATCCTTTAGAAGTCAAAAAGGAAGTGGGCTTTATAGAGGGTTTAACGGCTCTTTCTCAAGGACTTCGGGTTGGGGTGATTAAAAACTCTTTGGCTTATAGACGGGGTTTGAGAACTTTTGATGAAATTTTAAAAGTGAACGGAACAGCTTTAAGATATTGGAGAGATCTGGAAAATTTTATAAAAAAAGAGAAAATACTTAAGATAACTTTTAAAAGAGAATTTGAAAAAAAGACAATAAGATTTTTAAATCGCAAACAAGAAAGCTCTTTAAAAGCTCTGGGCATAGAGCCTTCCTTTTTATATATAGATAAAGTGGGCTCTAAGACTCCTGCGAGTGAAGCGGGATTAAAAAGAGGAGACAAACTAATTTCAATTCAAGATCAAAAAATTCAAAGTTGGGATCAAGTGTTAAAGGAGGTAGAAAACTCTTCTGGATCGGAATTAAAAATTCAGTATCAAAGGGGAGAAAAACAACATACAGTTTTTGTTTCACCAATTTCTTTATTTGTAGAAGGGAATATAAAAAAAAGATATATGTTAGGGATTGTTTCTGCTGGTTTAAATGTCTGGCCTGAAGAGATTTTAATAAAAAGAAATTTTCTAGAATCCATTTCCTATTCTTTTTCTGAAACAAAAAGATGGCTAGTTATAATATCTGTGAGTTTAGCGCGATTAGTTCAAGGAGAGATTTCTTTTAGAACATTAGGTGGACCCATAACTATAGGAAGAATTGCTCATCGCTCTTTTCATCATAATGTTTTTTCTTTTTTGTCTTTAATGGCGCTTATTTCTTTAAACCTGTTCTTTTTAAACCTTTTGCCTATTCCTGTTTTAGATGGTGGTTATATTTTGTTTTTTACTATAGAAGGAATCTTAAGACGATCGATATCTCTTAAAACTTTTGTGCTTGCTCAGCAAGTGGGTTTTGTTTTTATTATTTCTTTTATGGGCTTGGCTTTTTTTAATGACATATATAACCTATTAAAAGCTTGGTAATGTGGCTTATTTTCTAGCTTTAGATTGTTCTTTGCCTTCAGCTGAGGTATCACTTTTAAGTAAATCAAAAAATTCTTTTAAAGTCTTAGAAAAAAGCAATTGGATTCATAAAGCCTTTAAGTCTACTCATAGTGATAAGTTAGCTCAAGAAATAGATAGGCTTTTTAAAAAAACTAAATTGTCGCTTAGACAGTTAAATGGAATTGCTGTGGGAATAGGTCCTGGAAGATTTACAGGCATAAGAACAGCTATTACAACAGCTAAAGCTTTATCATTTTCTTTAAAGATTCCTATTTATCCTGTGAACACTTTAAAAACTTTAGCTGAAGAGTTTTATGAAAAAAAAGAAACTGTTTTTGTTAGTCTTCAGGGCTTTAAAAATCAAATTTTTTTTGGAAGCTTCTTTTCTTCAAAAAAAGAAGAAATTCTTTTATTAGATTTTGAAAAGTGGAAAAAACGAATAAAAAGCTTAAAACAAGAAAAGTTAATATGTATTTCTGATTTAGAAAAATTTTATCCTTTGGATTCTGAATTAAAAAATAAAGTTTTATTTAAAGAACCTAAAATTTCATCTGCTAATCTTTTTAAAATTGTTTTAAGAGAAAAGCCTTCAGCTCAAACTTGGTTTAATTTAAAAGCTTGTTACCTTCGCTCTGATTTTTAATTAAAAAAGAAGAGAATATTTTGGAAAATTTGAAAGAAATTTTAGTTACAGAAAAGTTTAAAGACACAAGATTAGATGTGTTTTTAGTAAAAAAACATCTCGTTTCTTCTCGCTCCAGCTCTTTGAAGCTTATTTCTAGGCCAGCTGTTTTTTTGAAAGGGAAGGCTTTAAAAAGCTCTTATCGTTTAAAGACAGGAGATTTATTAAAAATTATTTTGCCTCCTATTCAAGATGTTTTAGATTCAAAATTAATTCCTTATGATCATCCATTAGAAATTATTTTTGAAGATGAAGAGATTTTAGTTGTTAATAAGCCTGCTGGATTAGTTGTGCACCCTGCTCCTGGTCATAAAGATAAAACTTTAGTAAATATTTTATTTTCAAAAAAGAAATTATCATCAGGATCTCATAAACTTCGTCCAGGAATAGTTCATCGTTTAGATAAAGAAGTCAGCGGACTGATGATTTTATCTAAAACAAAAAACTCTGAAAAAAATCTTATACAGCAATTTAAAAAGCATGAAATAGAAAGAAAATACTGGGCGATAACTCTTTACGCTCCAAGTGTTTATCAAGGGAAAATTGAAACTTGGATTAAAAGAGATTCTATTCATAGGAAAAAATTTGTATCTTTAAAACGATTTCAAAGTGGCAGTAAAAAAGCAATCAGTTATTATAAAGTTTTAAAACAGCATAGGAGCGGAATTTCATGGCTTGAATGCCAACTTAAAACAGGCCGAACTCATCAAGTTAGAGTTCATCTGTCTTCTATTGGCTGTCCGATTTTAGGAGATTTTACTTATGGACGCCAAAAGCTTTCTTTTATAAAAGATAAGCTCTTAAAAAAAGAGCTTCAAAATTTAAAGCGAATAGCTCTTCATGCCCAATCTTTAAAGTTTAAACACCCTCAATCTAAAAAAATCTTAAGTTTTAAAAGCCCTTGGCCAAAAGAGCTTAGATTTTTATTAGAAAATTTAAAAATTCGTTAATTTAAAATAAAAAGTTTTAAAAAAATTCCGATAAGTTAAAGTAGATAAAAGAGGACTTTTATGAAAGTTATAAATAAAAAATGGGAGTTTTATAAAATTAAGCTGTTTTTTTCTAAGCTTTTTTCGTTTAAAGCTCTATCCTTATTCTTTTTGATCTTTTTAGCGGGTTTTATGAATTTTTTATTTATTATTAAACCAACAAAGATAAAAAGAGAAGTCAGCCGATTTTATGAAAAAAATTTTTACAAAACTTTAAGCCGTTTGGAAGGCCCTTTAAATCAGTTTGGCTTGAGTATTCGTGTTATTAAAGTAAAAAAAAATGATAAAATTTTTTTAGAATTTCTTTCTAAACAAGCAGACAATTCTTATAATTTTATTAATTCAGTAAAATTAAAAGGAAGCCGTGAAGCTTATTTTGACTATCTTGGAGAAACAAGCTCTATTTTATTATCTGATTATGATGGAGATGGTTTTATAGATGTTATGGCACCGACATTTGATAAAATTTTTTTACCTCATTTCAATAGAGTAATTTATAATCCTAAAACTGAGAAATTTGAATTAACAATAATGAACTCTTATCCTGAAGTTGATTCAAAGGGTAAAAGAAGCTCTTTTTTTTCTTGTGGTTTTTGGTGTCAGTAGCTTTTTAAACCATAAATAGAAAAATTCAGTAAATCCATTGCGCACTCTTTATAATAATCTGGCGCATTTTCCATAAAACTAATTGTGATTTCAATGATATCCTTTCTTTTTAAATCAAATTTTTTAAGAGTTCCATAAAAAGGAATCTCATATTGAGACAAAAAAAGCTCAACGGGTGTAGTTAAAAGTTTAGAAAAATCCTTCTTTTCAATATTAAAGGATACTTTTTTTGATCTCACAATTAAACCCTGTTTTGTAACAGAGACTAATTCAGCAGAATTAACTAAGATATCTTTTGTTTTTAAAGAAGTGAGATCAACCGAAATTTTTTCTTGATTTTTATATTTCATAAAACTTTATCTTTTAATAAACCTTTCGGCAAATTTTTAATCCACTAAAGTAATTTTAAATAAAACTTTAAAAAAAAGAGGATTTAGCTATAAAATGATTACAAATTGAACAGTTAGCATATAAAAACTAAACAGTTTTTTAAAAGGGCTTAATTTAGCAAAAATTTTTTCATTTTTATAAAAAAGGGATTGTTTTTTTTGCTCTGTGTTAAATTCATGGTTATTAGTAATGGCTAAAAGCTCTCAGCTTTTTAAGAGAAGCTTGAAGAAGAAAAAAAAAGGAGAAAAGAAAATGAAAACAATAATAACTGTGATGGTGCTTTATTGGTTTATCGCAGGAAACATAGTATATGCAGATAAACCAGTTGTGCAAAACGAAGAAGTCATGCAAGAAAATACAGAACAGGAAGGAGAAAAAGATCAAAACAGCTTTCCATAATATATTTGAACCAAGTTATCATGAAATAGTTTTACTGCTAAGTACTATGTTTTTTAGTGGAGACTTAGACAATTATTCGTTTTTACCAGAATTGTTATCAAACATGCAGGAAAAAGAAAAAGATGTTAAGATTCTCATTGAACAGAATCAGTATATTAAGCCAGAACAAAAACAATTACTCTCAAAAACTATTGATGAATTTATAAGAACTAAAGGTCTAGATCCTGAAGATTTTCGTGAGATTTATCATTTTTATGCAAAAGAGCAAGGAAATCAGTAAAGATGAGTAGGCTAGAAAAAATCTAAACATTACGGAGAACCTTAAAGGAAATCACCTTATTTTTAAAAATAAATGAATGTAAAATAAAAGAGAAGCCTTAGGCTTCTCTTTTTTGTATAAAAAATAGAAAAAAACTAGAGGCCTTTCTATTGTTCTAAAAAAGAAAGTGTAGACTTGAAATTGGGCTCAAGATCAAAATAAGAGAAATCATTTTGTATCTAAGTTAGAAGTTCTTAAATTACAGCAATTGATGTTTTTAATGGCAAGACTTGTATCTTCTCAGCTTGTATGTGCTTTACAATATTAATTGTAGAAAAGTCAAAAAAATTAATGGAGCGGGAGACGGGACTCGAACCCGCAACACTCAGCTTGGAAGGCTGATATTCTAGCCAATTGAACTACTCCCGCAAATGGCTCAGGTGGAGGGACTCGAACCCCCGACCCAGTGGTTAACAGCCACTTGCTCTACCAGCTGAGCTACACCTGATACAATCAAACACACTACACAAAGCTTTGTATTTTTTCAAGCCCCTTATTTTGAGCTTATTCTTTGTCTGGCAAAATAAATTGAGCTTTCCGTTCTATGGAAATTGAGCTGTTTTTTCTTAATTTTTTTTGCCCCCATAATACAAGCAATAAGGAAAAAATAAGAAAGCTAATTTGAAGGCTTAGGACAATAAAATCTTTTTTGGATTTTTTATTATAAAACATATTAATTATTTAACATAAAAGGCTTGCAAGAATGTAGCTTAATTTTTTTTATAAACCATTTTTTTATTTTTTCCCACTCTAAAGAAGTTTTGCAGGAAAAGCTTTCAGAGCTTCTTTTAAAAAAAATATCAAAATTTACAAAGCCTATCTCTTTATTTTTTTTTATATCTACCTTTAAATTTTCATATCTTAAATTTTTATTTCCAGAGCTATGTCTAAAATAAGACATTAAAAGAGAGCGAAATTCATTTAAGGAGCGAGCTTCATAGTTATGCTGATTATATTCTGCCTTTATCTGAACATCATAGTGAATATATTTAGAAATTTTTGTTATTTGAGAAATTAATCCCATATTCCCTGTATTACTTTTAACAGAACTTAGGCTTATTAATTGTTTTGTTTTCTTTTCTAATACTTTTTCTGGACTCTGAAAAAACTTATATATAGCAAATCCAGAGCTAAAAGTAATAACAAAAATAACGAGAAGCTTCATTAAAAATAAAAGTATAAATTTTAAGTTTTTTAGTCAATATTCGTTCTATAAACAAAGCTTTTTGTAGGGATTTTTTCCATAAATTGAACTATAATTTTTCAAAAAGGCTTTTTATCTTATAAGCTTTTAATCAATAAATGTATTGAAAAATAAAGTTATTCCAGCTATCTTAATTAAAAGTTTTTATGAAATTTAAAATAGAAAGACTGGCTGTCGTAATTAATTTTTTAATTCCTGTTGCTTTTTTGTTAAGTTGGTATTTTTTTTCTTTTTACTCTATTTCTACTTTATGTCTTTTTATCTTATTGCTGTTTAACTTTTATTGTCGCCATATACAAAAAACACATACGCTTTTAGCTAATTTTGGAATCCTATCTTTTCTTCGTTATTTTTTAGAAGGAATCGGTCCTGAGCTTCGTCAATATCTTTATTCTAGCGATATAGAAGAAAAGCCATTTAACCGAATGGAGCGAAGAGATGTGTATATCAAAGCAAAAAATGAAGGAGAATCTTCTGCTTTTGGCTCTTTATTAGATTTTAGAAATAGAGCTTATACTCTCAAACACTCTTTATATCCTATAGAAAAAAAGAATTTACAAAGATTTTCCTTATGTTTTGGAGAAGAAAGAGCTTTAAATAAGAGTTATACTATATCACATCCCCTATTAATAGGGGGAATGAGTTATGGGGCCTTGGGAAAACATGCTGTTCGCGCTTTATCTAGAGGAGCAAAAAAAACCAATTTAATAATCAATACAGGAGAGGGTGGTTATCCCAAATATCATCTTATGGAAGCTTGTGATTTGATTTTTCAAATAGGAACGGGAAAATTTGGAGTGCGAAAAGAAAACGGAGACTTTGATCCCGATAAACTCTCAAGCTTATCACAAAAAAAGGAAGTAAAAATGATTGAGATTAAATTTTCTCAAGGAGCTAAACCGGGTAAAGGGGGTTTTTTGCCTAAAGAAAAAATTACAGAAGAAATAGCCAAGCTTAGGAATATCCCTTTAGGAAAAGATCTTTACTCTCCTCCTTGCCATAAAGAGTGTTCTACTCCCTTAAAAACGGTTCGCTTTATTCAACAAATTCAAGAGATCAGTCAGCTTCCAGTTGGAATTAAATTTTGTTTAGGCAGAGAAAAGGAAATTTATGAATTATTTTCTATAATGAAAAAAGAAAAATCTTTTCCCGATTATATTGCTATTGATGGCTCAGAAGGAGGCACAGGAGCGGCGCCTAAAACTTTTATGGATGATCTAGGTTATGACTTAAAATCTTCTCTTAAAATTATAGATAATATTATAAAAGATATGGGCATTAATAATAACTTTAAGCGAATTTGTTCTGGTAAATTGATAAGTTCTGGCAAACAACTTATGGCGATGGCATTAGGATCAGATGCTGTTTCTACAGCTCGGGGATTTTTATTGGCTTTAGGCTGTATTCAAGCTCTTAGATGTCATACTAATAATTGTCCTACAGGAATAACGACACACAAAACGAAATTGATGAAAGGCTTAGATATTGAAAAAAAATCAGAGCGTGTAAAAAATTATGCCTTACATATTTTAGATTACAATTATGAGATTTTAGGAGCTTTAGGCTTGAAAGCTTTCTCCGAACTAAAGCCAGAGCATGTTATGTAATGATCTGGTTTTAAATTTTTAAAGTAAAAAGATTAAAATTTAAAGTGGCGTGCCCGAGAGGAGTTGAACCCCTAACCTTCTGATCCGTAGTCAGATGCTCTATCCAATTGAGCTACGGGCACTGGAGATTCTTTTTTAGAAATAAATGCGAATAAAATCAAGCAGAATCCCTTGTTACAAAAATGGAATTTAATAAATATATCTTGGATAAAATCTTAAAAATTGATAAAGATAAAAAGCTTAGGAGAGGTGGGTGAGTGGCTGAAACCAGCTGTTTGCTAAATAGCCGTGCGATTTAAATCGCACCGAGGGTTCGAATCCCTCCCTCTCCGCCACTTAATTAGAGATAAAACTTTCAAAGGGATTCGA
>JAPORL010000233.1 GCA_026712605.1 Pseudobdellovibrionaceae bacterium
TTGTAAGATAGAAAGCTAAAAAGGAGTTCGGATTTGAACAGATAGCGACTGAAGGTCGCTATGTGGCAAAACGCATGTCCGAGTTTTTAGCTTTGTATCTTATAAGCTTTTACACAAAAAAACATAAAATAAATGTATTTGAACACATATTAAAAACAGTTTAAATAAAGCTTTTATATAGACCTTTAGGCCAGAAAACTGTCTGAATAAACTCTATTGGATATTGATATTGGGAGAGATAGCTTAAATTAAAACTTATTTATCTATAATCCCCTACTTATATTTAAAAATAGTTTTTTACTTTGCTTTTATGTAATTAATTCTTTTTCCTTATTTTACCGATAGAGTCTATAGGTGTTTATGAAGCATGTGGCTCTTTTTTTGATTTTATTTTCTTTTAGTTTGATCGCTGAAAATCCCCTATTATTTAAACCTGATTTTAGTGGCAAGCCGATATTCATGCCACAAGGGACAAATATAATTCCTCTTTGTTCTGATCCTTCAAATCCTCTTTGTTTTTCACAATGGACTAAGCAAGCTATTCCTTTAGCCAATTATTTACCTAATTTTAAAATGCCCCAATATAGTTATTTTTTACCCAGTTTTATATCTCTAGGCCTATCTTCAATGGGATTGGAAGATTTAGAAAATAATGATGAGTGGGAAGAAATTTACATACCTTCTGTTAGTTCCTCTCGCCAAAGAGATAGAAAAAATAGATTTTACAGAAATAAAAGTGATCCAAATAAAATTAAAAGAGTTCAAAAAAAAGATGATGGAAGTGTTAGAGTAGAAGACGGTAATGCGGTATTTGTAAGTGAAAATGATATAGATACTCAAGCAGATGACAAAGAGAATACTAAAGGAGCTGAAACAGAAAATGAAACCCCTCAAGATACTAAAGAAGTTGAAAATTCTCAAGATACAGAAGAACAAAAATTAGAGCTAAAGGATACAAGCTTAGTAACTACAACACCGCTTATTCATACACTCAATAAAGACACTTATGCTCTTCCTGCTGATACCAGTCCCACAGAAGAAGCTAAGCCAGGTTGTTTTGTAATAAATAAACAAGATATAGAAACAGAAGCTGGCTTTTGTGCAGAATGTGAAAAAGCCTCAGGAGATAATAATCTTTTAAGTTTTTTTCAAGATCGAGATTTTATATCAGCTATAAAAAAATACCTTAATAAAGTAACGGATTCCTCTCAACATAAAATTAGTCAACAAAGCTTGCAATCAGACAAATCTGACACTCAAAAAATTTGCTCTCCTGAATTGAGTTTGAAAGCTATTATTGATAATTTTAACAGGACTTGCCCTTCTCCCTATAATAATTTTAAAGATTTTTTTAAAAAAACACATTGTGACTCTTGTAAAAAGGGAGTCCCTTCCGAGATCATGCTGGCTATGATGAGTATAGAAAGTGCGGGAAGGTGTCCAGCTCTTAATGATAATCCAAATGAAACAAGCACAGGTCTATTTCAAGTGAATGCGGATGAACACTCTTGTCGTGATGAAAATGGTAAAACCTACACTAAAAAATCACTAGAAAATATACAATGCTTAAAAAATCCTGTTAATAATTTAAACAAATCAGTTGAAATTTTAATTGACCACTATGGAAAGACAAATTCCAAGCCTATTTCACAGGGAAACTGTAAAGATTGGTTAAGCATGACAGTTGAAGAAAGAGATTCTTGGCGTAGAGGAGTGTCAGCTTACAACTCAGGACCAGGTTGGCTTACAAGAGCTATAAAATCAGTTAGAGATCCAAAAATTTCACAGGGAACAAAACATTTAATAGGCTCTGAGAAAGGATCTAGTGAGTCTTATAAAGATGATAAGGTGGGCTGGGAAGATTTAAGAATGTTTTATTTTGTAGAAAAACTAGTTCAAAATAGTAAAAATTTACCAGCTTGTGATAATTTGTTTGAGAGAGATTTAGGGGGAAGTGGCAGACAGCTGTGTTTAACTGTTTCAAATTTAGCTCATACCGAAGCTGTTTTAGGAAGAGAAGTTAAAGGCTCTCCTCTAGGAATAGTTGAAATTTGGTCCCAATACAAAAAAAACAATCCTGTTATTTGTTCTGAATAAAATCAGATTCTTGACTTATTCTCATAGAGGCAATAAAAAAATACTATGAGTTTGATAAAAGCACTGAATGAAGACACAATCAGTCAAATTTCAGCAGGAGAGGTGGTTGAAAGACCTTCCCACCTTATAAAAGAACTAGTTGAAAACTCATTAGATGCAGGAGCAACAGAAATTGAAATAGATTTTGATCAAGGAGGACGATTTGTCCGAGTAAAAGACAATGGAACAGGAATTGCTCCTAACCAGATGTCTTTAGCTTTAGCTAGACACACTACTAGTAAGATTCAAAAAATTGATGATATATGGAAACTAAATACTTATGGATTTAGAGGCGAGGCTTTGGCAAGTATTGCTTCAGTTAGTGATTTGACTTTAATTTCTGGTCAAAAAGGAGAAGACTCTTATAAGTTAAGACAAGTCTTTGGAAAAGAAGAAGAATCGGTATCTATAGGAGAATCAAAAGGGACAAAAGTAATTATCCGCTCTTTATTTGAAAATACTCCTGCCCGATTTAAGTTTTTAAAAAGTGAAGGAACAGAAAACTCTTCTATTAAAACCACTTTAAAGGCTTTAGCCCTATCTCAAGAAAAAATTAGTTTTAGAGTTTTACAAAAAAGCAAACTTCTTTATTATTGGCCAGCTCAAAAAAATCTTTTACAAAGAACAGCTCAAGTTTTAGGGAAAAAAGATCTTTATTTTACAGAGGAAACAAAAGGAGCTTATAAAATTCAAGCTGTTATAGCTCCTCCTCATCATACTTTAAAAAATAGAAAGTCCAGTTGGTTTTTTGTTTCTGACCGCTGGATAGAATCTCGTGTTTTGCAAGCTGGTTTAATGTCTGCCTATAGAGGTCTTCTTATGCATGGAGAGTATCCTCTAGCTGTGATTAAAATAACAGGTCCCAATGATGAAATTGATGTCAATGTTCATCCTACTAAATCACAAGTTAGGTTTAAAGATTCCTCTTTTATTTTTAAATTAGTAGAGTCCCCTATTCGCCGGCTTTTAGAAACAGCTCCTTGGACAAAAAAAATTATTTCAGCCTCTTCTTTAAAAAAAGAAGAAAATTTAAACTTTTCAAACTATGAGTTTAAAAAAACCAACTGGCCTAATAAGAAACAGGAATATTCTACAAAGACACTTTCTCAGTTAGCGTGGGATAAAGAATCTAAAAACTTAGAGCCTAAAGAAGAGAGTTTTAAGTCTATTGATTACAAAATAAAATCTGAACAAGATCAAAAAATTTCTTGGGCTCATTTACAAATTTTAGCTCAAGCCCATCTTACTTATATTGTCTGTCAGTCTGACCACTCCTTGATCTTTATTGATCAACATGCCTCTCATGAAAGAATTATTTATGAGAGAATGTTTCAGTCTTGGAAAAAAGGAAATGTGGAAGTTCAAAATCAACTTGTTCCTTTTGTTTTAGACTTAGAAGAAGGTCAAACCTCTGCTCTTTTAGAGCTTAATGATGATTTAAAAAAATTAGGAGTTCAGTTAGAGAGTTTGAGTCCTTATTCTTTAACAATTAATTCTTACCCTCCGATCATTAAGGAAAAAGCTTTACAAGAGGGACTGCTTTTTTTAGCTAAACGCAGGTTAGAAACAGGAGATAGATTCTCTTTTGAAAGAGTAGTATCTGATTTATGTGCTACTTTAGCATGTCATTCAGCTATTCGCGCTGGAAAATCTTTAAATTTAGAGCAGATGCGAGAGCTCTTAAAACAAATGGATGAATACCCTCTTTCAAGCTTTTGCCCTCATGGCCGACCTGTTTTTGTAGAGTATCCTATTTCACGCTTAGAAAAGGATTTTGGTCGTATTGTTTAAATGATAAATCTTACTTTTATAGTAGGTGTAACAGCTGTAGGAAAGACAGATTGGGCTTTGGAGTTAGCAAAACTCATTCATTCCAATAAAAAAATTTCTACTGGAATTTTAAATGCTGATAGTATTCAAATTTATAAAGATTTGAATATTGGCTCTGCTAAACCTGACAAATCTTGCTATCCTGATATAAACTTTTATCTTTTTGATGAATTATCAGCCCCTCAAATTGGCACTGCTGGCTTTTTTAGGGATAAAAGTCTTAAAATTTTACATAAAAAGCTCCCTAAAGAAAAAATATTTATAGTGGGAGGAAGTGGTTTTTATCTTCAAGCTTTAGAAAAGGGAATGTATCCTATAGAATCTGAAAATCGTATATCTCAATCTAAAAAAATAAGTAATATCAATAAGTTAAATTTAAAAGATAAAAAAAAACTTTATCAAATTTTAGAAAAAAAAGATCCATTAACTGCTAAAAATATCAGTCCTAATGACAGTTACCGAATACAAAGAGCTTTATATTTAATAAATAAAGAAGATAAGAAGCTCTCTCAAATTAAAAAAGATTTTAAAAAACAGACCTTACCCTGGTCCTATCGTAAAATTGGTTTAAAGATACCAAAGGAACAACTTTTAAAACGGGTAAAACAGAGAACTCAAAGTATGCTTAAAAAAGGTTTGATAGAAGAAACAGAAAGCTTAATAAAAAAAGGTTTAAAAAATTGGAAACCTTTAAGTAGCATTGGCTATAATGAGGTTTTACTCTATTTAGATGGACAAATAAAAAAAGAAGATCTAGAGTCTATGATTGTAGCTAAAACAATGAAATTAGCTAAAAAACAAACAACTTGGTTTAAAAAAGATACAACTATTCAATGGTTTGACTGGAACCTGTCTCCTTTAAAAGTTTACAAACAGTTTTTTAAATGATAGTCCTTAGTTTATGAATAGTATGACGGGATTTGGTTTTTGCTCTATTGAAAAAAATGATTTCAAATTACAAATTAGTATCAAATCCATTAACTCAAGGTTTTTAGATATAAAGTTTTATACTCCTTTCTATTATATGCCTTTAGAGCCTGAACTAAAAAAAATTATATCTAGTAAAATTAAAAGAGGTTATTTTGTGATTCGTATTGATCGTTTTCCACAAAAACCAGATCATTCTATTTTTATTAAATGGAATAAAATACAAGCTCAAAAATGGAAAAATCTATATAAAAAAATTTCTAAAGAATTAAATTTTAAAAGTGAACTAAGCTTAAATGATTTAATAAACCGTGAAGGTGTTGTGAATCTAATAGAAAAGCCTAAGGATTTAGAACTAAAAGAAATTCAAATAGTTAAAAACTTGTTTCACAAAAGCCTACAAGCTTGTTTAAAAGAAAGAAAAAGAGAAGGATCAGTTTTAAAAAAAGATATTCTATCACAATTAAAAATAATACAAACTTTAACTCAAAAAATAGAAAAATTAAATAAAAAACAGTGTGCAGATTATTTAAAAAAGAAAGATAGTCATATCAAACATAATAACTTTAAAAAAGATATTAATTTAGAGTTAGAAAAATTTGATACTCATGAAGAGATAATTCGTATGAAAGAACATATAAATTATTTAAAAAAAATAATTTATAAATCTGTAGATGTCGGGCGTAAATTAGATTTCTATGTTCAGGAAATTTTAAGAGAAATAAATACGATTGGCTCAAAATCCCATCTATCAGAACTGACTTTGCATGTAGTATCTACTAAGTTTGCTTTAGAAAAAATAAAAGAGCAAGTTCAAAATGTGGAATAACAAAGGTCCTTTTATAATATTATCTGGTCCAAGCGGAGTTGGAAAAACACGCTTTGTTATCAAAAGCTTAAAAAATTTTCCAGAATTTGCAAATACAATTAGTTTTACTACAAGAAAACCAAGAGCAGAAGAAAAAGAAGGAGAATTTTATTATTTTATTACTAAAGAGGAATTTGAAATAAAAAGAGAACAAAAAGAACTATTAGAATGGGCTGTCGTGCATTCAGATTTTTATGCCACTTCAAAAAAGGAAGTAGAAAAATTATGGAAAAATAAAAAAGTCATTTTAAAAGATGTTGATGTGCAAGGTTTTCACTCTATAAAAAAAATTTATCCTCATAGTATTGGAATATTTATCTACCCTCCTTCAATGAGAGAACTTGAAAATCGTATTTTAAAAAGAGGCTTTATACATGAAGAGGAAAAAAATCAAAGATTAGACTCTGCAAAAAAGGAAATAGCTCAAGCCCATACTTTTGATTTTAAAATAGTAAATGATTGTTTTAAAACAGCTTGGGAAGAATTCAAAGATATTTTATCTGGATATTTAAAAGATTATAAATAGTTACCAACCAATAGATAAATGAAATCTAGAATCTGAACAGTTTTTATCTTCTAACTTTTCACAACTTTTAGGAGGAAGTTGATAAGCTATATCTAAACCAACTGGTATTAAAAAAGTGTGATAACGAAAACCTATACCTATAGAATGCCCATAGTCCCATATATTTTCTTTATTGCCTGTTAAAGACACAAAACCTAAATCGTAAAACACATGTCCTTTAAAATCTTCTAAAATAGGAAAACGAAAATTAACTTTTATTAAAGCATATTTACTGTTTATTACATTTTCAATCAAAGAATCTTTTTTTAATTTTAAAGCTTCATTTGCTGTTTCAATGGGAGCGTATTGTTTTTTAGGTATCCGCTCTCCCTCTATATTTCCGTCATAGCCTCTCAAAGAGGTCTGTCCTCCTAAGATAAAAGCTCTACTTACAGGAATATGCTCACTGTTTTGAACTGCAGAAATCATACCCGTTTTTAGAATTAAACCCAGAATATAGTCTTTAAAGAAAGAGTTATAAAGATAACTGTGAATATCTAGTTTAATAAAAGCAGTTTTTTTATTGCCCCCTAAAATAGGATAAGACCATTCTGTCATCCCAGATAATAAATAACCTTTAGAAGGATCAAAAATATTATTTCTTTTATCCCAAGACATTTTTATATTTGAGCTTGTAATTTGTTGAGGGTTTTCAGGACATTTTTTAACAGTGCAAAATTCCTTTCTGCTTTCAAAAGATAAAGCATTCCATTTTAAATTTATATTATCAGTTATATTTTTATCTATAAAAAAACTGAGTTGGGTTTTTTTTACAAAGTTAATATTGTTTTCAGAGTATCTAAATAAATTTTTAGAGTGAGAGATATTTATATTTCCCTGATAAGCGTACTTAGGGATAAAAACTTCTTTATAACGACTGGAAAACTCATATTCAATAAATGGCTTTCCTTGAGTTAAATTTAATTGACTGCTCCCTCTAGCGACTAAAGCTCTTCCCCAACCAAATAGGTTTCTATGAGTCAATTCCATCCAAGTTTGTGTTGTAATTCTCCGTTGAGAATTTAGCCCTAATCCTCCTCTTAAGGTTTTTGTTTTTCTTTCTTTAAATACAATAATTATTTCTAAATCTTTTTTATTGATATGTGAATTTAAACTAATATTTGAAAAAAGACCTGTTCCGCTTAAAGCTTGGAGAGTTTTTTCTTTTTTATCAGGTGTTAGAGTATCCCCTATTTTAAATGTTAGCAAACTATTGATTAAATCTTTTTTAACTTTTTTTAATCCAACAAAAACAATTTTTGAAATAAAAAATCTATGACCTTCATCAATTTTAATAACTATATCAACAGATTCATTTTTTGTATTATATTTAATCACATTATCTTTATTAATTACTTTAGCTTGAATATAACCTCTATTTTTATAAAAATCTTCTATACTTTTTATATCTTTTTGAATTTTATCAATTTTAAAAGTAGATTGTATTTTTGATTGAATATGAGAGAGTATCTCCCATGTAGGAATAAAGTTTGTATTTTTTATTTGTATATCTCTTATAAAAATTAAAGGTCCTTCATCTAACTGAATATTAATAAAAGCTGTATTATTTTTAAAAAAAGTCCTATCCGCATAGATTTTACTCTTTAAAAAACCTTCACCTTTTAAATGATTTATTAAATTTTCATATCCTTTTTCTAAATCTTTTTTATTATAAATACCGGATTTAGTAAGATCTGTACTGTTATTTATAATGAAATTTTCATAATAAGAAGAAGGACGAGATAAAAGACCTTTTATTTTTAAAGTGCCTAATTTTACTCTTGAATTTTCTAAAATATCAATTGTAATCCATTTTTTCCAATCTTTTTTTATTATTGAATTTTCTATTTCTATTTTTAAAAAACCTTGATCTTGATAGCCTTTTTTTATTGATTTTTCTATAAAGGTATAAAAAAAAGATCCCATTTTGCTTTCATTTAAATTTATAAGTTTTTTAAGTTGCTTTTCTGTAAAAAATTTATTTCCTTTAAAAACAAGAACAATCTTATAGGGATTTTTTATAATAAGGTTTTCTTTTTGTTGAATAACTTCAGAAGAATAGTAATCATTTTTTAATAAAAAATTTTTCAAAGCAAAGTTAGATATAGTCTCATCTTTAAAATGGTTTTTTATATCAACTAATAATTCTTTATTTTCAGTTATAACAGGAAAAGATTCTGCAAAAGAAAAATTAAAAAATAAAATAAAAAAATAAGATAATTTTTTCATAATTGATTTCTAAAAATCAAAACTAAATTCAACATCTAAACCTAAAAAATCTTTCTCTGTTTCTTGAATATCCATTTGCTCTTTGTTTTCCCAAAAAGCAGTTAGAGACACTTTATCATTTAAATTGTATTTTAAACGAGCGTCACTGTGGGCAGACTCTTCAATGCTTCGGCTAAAAGAAGTTCTCCATTTTTCAAACCAGTTTTTACTTAAAGTAATCTTTGTTACAGGTTTATTTAAAGCATCAATATAAGGTGTTAAGCGAAAATCTAAGCCTAAGGTATCTTTTATTTCTTTATTCAAAGATTTTTCTATTAAAAGAGAAGTTACAATTTGATAAGGATAATAAGAATAGTCTGTTATATTTTGTTTTACATTAGCATCAAACCACTGAGAATTAACTCCTAAAGTAAGTAAAGAAATAATCTCTTTTTCATTTAAAACAGGATTGCTCTTTAAAGAGAAGTTTAATTCTTCAGAAAAGCCTTTAGTGGATAGAAATATCTTATATTCTTTTTTTATTTTTTCTTGAGTTTCTGAAGGATCTATAAATTCCTCTTTAATAACAGTATTTGCTGAAATATCTAAATAAGGATTTGTTGGCGGAGTATTGTTAAAAGATATAGAGCCTGTGTTAATTTCAAATTCTTGACCTCTAAAAAAAATTGAGTTTTGTTTTAAATCTTCAGATAATAAAAAATCTCCATTGACTAATAAATCATTAAAAGGACCATAGATATTAGCTTGTCCCTCTATAGAAGAGCGAATCAAACTACTGTTTATAGATACGGCTTGTTTTGTTTTAATATCTAAGTTCAGTTTAAATAGAGATCTTTTTTTATTTTCTTTTTTTTCTAAAAAAGAAAAATTATATTTTTTATTCCCTGTTCCAGCTGAAAAATCTCTAACAATAGAGCCTGAATCAATATTATAATTCCCACTAATTAAGTAAGGAGGAGAAAAGCCTTTAATTTGTATATTGCCATTTCCTTTTGTATTAAAACCTTCAGGAATTTGAAAATGAACATTATTAAAATTTAGATTTAGATTTAATCTGGGAGCTTTTGTAAAATCATAAAATAGAGATCCCATTCCTTTAGCAATTCCTCCACCAACTACACTATTGAAGTTATTAATGATAAGATTGTTATTAGAAAAAACAAGCTTTGTGGATACATTTATAAAATTGGGAAGGGGTTGAATTTTTATTAAACCTTTTTCAATCTGTAAAAAGCCTTTTGGGTTTAAATTTTTTAAATTATTGCTTAATAAAATTTGTCCTTTAATATCTCCCTCAAACTCTTCAAAAAAAGGCGTCATTACAGAAAATAAGCCTAAAGAAACAGAGCCATTTAGTGAAAGTTGTGTGTCATCTATCCGTTTTATAGAAAGAATATCATTTTTATTATCTAAAAAATTTACGGAAGAAGTTAAAGACCACTTATCTTTATAGAGGCGAATAGAAATAGGATCTTTATTTTTTATCCAGTTTTTTGATTTTGTAATTAAAAGTTCGTCTATTTTTATTAAACTTTTCCAGAAAGATGTTTTAATACGATTTAGATCAAAAGAGCCTTTCAGCTGAGAGCTGTATTCTTGTATTTGTTTTTTTTTATTTTTAGCTAACAAAACTTTAATAAGATCAAAATTATAAAATATTCCTTTAATTTTAAAGTTTGAGTTTTTTGAGAAAGGATAGCTAAATTGATCAATTCTTATTTCATCCATGATATTTCCTGAAAAAGAAAAAAAATCTTTAGTTATTTTAAGATTAATTTCTGAGTTTTTTATAGGATAAGAATATAAAAAAGTATTAGATAAAACTGCAGAGCCAGTTATAAGTGGTTTTTTTAGAGTTCCTTTAATATCTAAATTAAAATTAATATCTCCTGATTGGTTAAGAGGAAGAGCTTTATTTAAAAATTCTATGCTTTCTAAGGATAATTTTTTTCCATTCATTGTTAGATCAAGTTTATATTTTTCATCAAAAGTGCCTGATCCTTCTATTAAACCCTGTCCTTTTTTAAACAATAAAGATTTTACAATACCTTTTTTGTTTTTAAATGTAATATCAAAAGTAGATTGAGTAAAAAAATCTTGAGCAATTAGCGCATTAAAAAAATCTCCTTTAATTTGAAACTCTTTTTTATACTTATTTTTCCATGAAAAATATAAAAAAACAGATACAGAGCCAGATCCTTTTATAACAACAGGAGAAGTCAATTTATTTTTTACTGATCTTAAAAAATCCTGTAAACTAAAAAAATCAGAATCCAATTTAAGTTTTATATCTTCTTTATTAAAATCTATTTCTATATTTCCTGAATAATTTGTTTCCCCCGGTCGTCCTTTGATATTGACAAAACTTAACTTATTATTTTTAAACTTGTAAGGGCTAGAAATATTTTCCAACTGGTAAGAATCAATTTTTAGATTATCAGAATTTAATAAACCTGAAAGCTCAACCCGATTGTTTTTTATAAATACTTTTCCTTTAGAAAGGGAAACAGCCCCTTCAATGGGAAAAGTACTGTTAAACTGTAAATCTGAGCCTAAATTTCCTAAAAAGGAATAATCACTAGAAAAGTCTTCAGAATCTTCAAAATATTTTCCTTTAAAATTAAAATTAGCAGTCTTATTACTACCATTAACTTCAAAGTCAATTTTTTGATTCTCCCAAACTAATATAGAATCCAGATTCATATTATAAAAAGAAAGGATAGGATTCTGTTTTATTTGTAATTTAATATGAGGGCTTTCTGCTTTCATGTCACATTTAATATATTGAATAGAAAAAGCGCCTTCACAAGATATAGCTCCTGTTAAATCAGCTTTAATAGGGAATGAAAAATCGTATAAAAGAGAACGATTAATAAAATCAGAAGACAATTCATTCATATTTGCTGAAATATAAAAAGGCAGAGATTTTTCTAGAAAGCCCCATTTGATCTTTTTAATATAAAAAGATCCTTTATCTACAGTATATAAAGAGCCTTTATTTATTGTTAAAAACCTATTACTAAAACTGCCTTTTAGCTCAATATTTTTTATCTCTTCTGATTGGAATATCATGTCTTTGGAAGATAAAGAAAAAGATCCTCCGTATTTTGTTCTTTTTTTATACTGTATATTTACATCATAAAATAAATTTGAGCCTGATAACTTTAAATCTTGATCTATTAAGCTTAAAGCCTCTTTAATAAGATGAATGGGAATTGATCCAGAAGATATTAGTTTTATGCTATCTATTTTTTCAGAATCAAAATTAATTTGTAAGGATTTTGTAAAAGAATCAAAGAGATTATTTTTTAGATTAATTTCAGAAAAAGAGATTTGATTTTTTCTAAGAATTCCTTTTGTTAAAAGTTGATACACTTGATCTTCATTAACTTTTCTGGCTTTTAGATTTGAAAAATCCTCAATTCCTGAATTTTTATTTAAATAAAAGGATTGAACATTAAGATCAAAATTAAAGTCATGCCATTTTTTTTGAGAAATTTTGGCTTTAATATCCAGAAACTTTATAGAATAGTTTTTATGATTTAAACTGACATTCGTATTTTTAATTAAGATTTTTTTTATAGGAAGTTTTACATTTTTAGATTGATTTTTTTTTGTATTAAAATTTTTTATAGTCTTAAGGGAAAGCTCTCCTAATTCGATATTGAGTTTAGATAAAATAATTTCTTTTTTAAATAAAAAAGAATAAATGGAAGGACGAGCTGATATTTTTTTTATTTTTTGTAAACCATCTAATAGGCTTAACTCTTTGACTTCATTTAATTGAGATTCTTTAAAATAATTAATTTGCACATCTTCCAATTTAACCGTCATTAAAAATATATTAAAATCTAAAGTCCCCCACTCAATTTTTAACCCAGTTTGTTTTTCAAACTTTTTTACTCCTGCTATAGCTTTACTATTTAGGATGTTTTCTATTCTTTGATCTATCTTATATAAGCTAATAGGGGTAAATAAGAACACTATAATCAAAATACTAAAAAACAAAATAAATTTTTTTGTTTTTATAAACCTCAATATATGTATGTTTTTAAAAAAATTTAACATGTTAGCTTTAAGACCATTTATTTAAAAGATATTCTACACTTTTATAATCTGGATTAAATTGATAGATAGATTGTAAATATTCAATAGCAATATTTTTTTTACCTAAGGCATAAAGAATTTGAGCTTTTATATAAATTAAAGGGAGTATGGAAAGCTGTTTATTGGCTTTTAAAGAGAGTTGATTAATAAGCTCTAAACCTTTTGTGAATTGTTTGGTTTGAATGCACCAATCCAAGTAAAACCAATAGTCAGATACTTTATCAATATGCCTATCTAATAATTTTATACAATGAGAAGGATTATTGCAAAAATATAAAAATAAAGCTAGATTTTTTGTATGACTTTTATTTTTTTTTGCTATTTTAAAAATTTCATTTAGCCAATCTTTATTTATATCATCAATATAAAGCTCATTATAAGATTTTTCTAAATTAGTTTTTTCTTTTCTATGTTTTCTTTCTTTTTGAATAATAAAAAGAGCTTTTTTTTCTACTAATTCTTTTTTTAATTTTATATAATCTTTATTTTCTGGATTGATAGCTAATAGTTTTGAAATAATTTCCTCTTCTTCCGAAACAAGATCTTGAGCTTGAACAAATAATAGTTGATCTAAAAGCTCTTTTTCTTTGGATAGATTTTTTTCTTCCATATCTTGAATATAAACTTGCATTAATTGTTGAAACTCAGGAGACAAATCTCCCCATTGTTCACATGCAAATAAAGAAAGTGTCTGATTTTCTTTCTTACTTAGCCAATGCTTAAATAAAATTTTTTCTAATTTTTTATCTGGAGTGATATTAGATTTAATAAGAATCTTTAAAATAAAAGGCCATGATACAGGCTTATTTTTTTTTAATTGCGATATAGAATATTTTAGCAAAGCGCTTTCCATTCCAGAGTTGTATAAAAAGCGACTTAATTCTTTTACATTATGTCCACTTAATTTTTTAAAAACTTCTTCTGGAGATAATTTCTTTTTTAAAAGACTATGAATTTTTTTTTCTACTTTTAATTGATTAGAGCTAAAAGGATTTTTTAAAAATTTATTTAACTCTTTCAATGTAAGTTCCATCTTTAGTGTTGATTTTTATTTTGTCCCCTTGATTGATATGAAGGGGGACTTGTAAGCTTAAGCCTGTGTTTGTTTTTGCTGGTTTAGTTGTATTAGATACTGTATTTCCTTTAAAGCCTGGTTCTGTTTCTTTTATTGTTAAAACTAAACTTTTTGGAAATTCAATAGATGTAATTTTATTATTAAAAAAACAGCCCGTCACTTCTAAAGACTCTGTGAGATAGTGCTTATCGTTTCCTACAATATTTTTATCAATAGATATTGTCTCATAAGATTTTGTATCCATAAAATAAAAAGAGTCTGTAGATTTATAAACAAAAGAGAGTGTTTTATAGTCAATATCGGGAATAGCAAATTTCTCTCCTGAACGAACAGTTAAATCTATATTTGAGCCTGTTAAAAGATTAGACAGTTTAGTTCTTGTAAATTGATTCCCTTTACCTGGCTTTACATGTTGAAAATCTAAAATCACATAGGGTTCTCCTTTTACCATAATTTTTAAACCTTTTTTAAAGTCACTTGTTCCGTACATTTATGCATTTGCCATATTTTTTATGTAATTATCAATACGAGCTAAAATCTGATTAAGCTTTTCTAATTTTCGCTCTTCTTTTGGGGATATTGTTTTCTTATTCTTTAAATATATCTCACTTTGAGTTTGTTTTGAAAAATTTTCTTTTTGTTGATTATCTTTGTTTGATAAAGATGAAGAAGGATTTAAAATTTTTTCTAAATGATGAAAGGAGGAAAGAGCCGTTGAGTCATTAGGACTTAAAAAAACTAACATTCTATAAGCTTCTAAGGTTTTTTCTGGTTCATTTTTCTTTTTATAAATTTGAGCTAACTGTTTATAAACATTAGGGTTTTTTGAGTTTAACTCTTTAGCTTTATTTAAAAGCTCCAGAGCTGTATCTAATTTATCTTCTT
The DNA here is from genome assembly GCA_026712605.1 of Pseudobdellovibrionaceae bacterium. Lineage (GTDB taxonomy): Bacteria > Bdellovibrionota > Bdellovibrionia > Bdellovibrionales > UBA1609 > JACOND01. The sequence continues at coordinate 14,623 of JAPORL010000233.1, forward strand.
TATAATGGATTTCAGCTAATAAAATATAAGCTGGAGCATAAGAAGGGTGATAGGCTGAACCTTTAAGACAAATATCTCTAGCCTTTTCTATATCTCCTTGTTTATAGTAAATATAAGCTAAAGAGCAAAAAGATTGAGATTGAGGATTTTTTTTTAAATCCTCTTCTAATTTTTTAATAAGGGCGGGGCTATATAGAGCCATAAGCTAATTTTGACATAAAAAACTTGTTTTGGACAAGTATTTTTTAGCTCTTATTTTATGTTGGAAATTTTTGTATTATGAGATAAATTCTAAATACAGCTATGAATTTAACTATCATGGGAATAGATCCTGGAACTGTGAATACAGGTTATGGCTGTATTCAAATCACAAAAGATAAACTTAAATGTTTAGACTATGGGCTTATTTCTATTAAAGATAAAAATTTTTCTACAAGAGTTCAAACTATCCATACAGAAATAAAAAAGCTTTGTCAGTTATATAAGCCTCAACATTTAGCAATAGAAAAGGTATTTTTTGGAAAAAATGCAGATACGGCCTTTAAATTAGGTCATATTTTTGCTTTGTGTCTTTTAGAAAGCAAGTATCAAGGTATTGAATTTTTTGAATACCCCTCTCGTTATGTTAAAAAAACGGTTACTTTTTCAGGAAATGCCTCCAAACAGATGCTTCAACAATTTGTATTCAATTTTTTGTCTCTTCCTAAAAAAGCTCCTTTGGATGCCACAGATGCTTTGGCTGTTGCTTTATGTCATAAACAACACTGTCAAAAATTAGAGATTCAACAACAAATTCAAGGAACAGCTAGACTATGATTGGATTTATAAAAGGAACTCTAATTTTCAAAAATAGAAACTCTCTTGTAGTAGAAACAGGAAATGTGGGCTACGAGCTTTTTGTGCCTAACACTTTACTTGCTAGTTGTGAAAAAGGCAGTCTTATCTCTTTATGGGTTTATACCAATTTCAAACAAGACAGTTTAGAGCTTTATGGCTTTTCCAACCAGAAAGAAAAAGAACTCTTTTTATCTTTATTAAAAGTAAAGGGTATTGGACCTAAAATGGCTCTTCAAGTTTTAAGCTCTTGCTCTCTTGATAATTTTGTCAAAATGATTAAAGAAGAAAATATTAAAGCTTTAAGAGCTTTGCCAAAAATAGGAAAAAAAATGGCTCAACAAATTGTTTTATCTTTAAAAGATCATGTTTCAGATGTTTTGATAGGCTCACAGTCTCAAAATCCTTACGAAGAGCAATTATTTTATTCTTTGGAAAAATTAGGCTTTCAATCTTCTGAAATTAGAGAAGTTATGAAAAAAATGGAATGGAAAAAAGATCTAAAAAAAGATCTGCAACAATCTCTTGCCTTATTAAAACTATCCACTTAAAATTTAATTATATAGAGTTTTTTTGTTGAAAAGAGCCTTT
>JAPORL010000166.1 GCA_026712605.1 Pseudobdellovibrionaceae bacterium
TTTTGCCACAAAGCGACTTGTGGTCGCGTTGTTGTCAAATCCGAACTCGTTTTTAGCTTTATATCTTACAAACTTTTAACCAAGAAACTTAAATGGGAATAAATAAGCTTTAAAACTCAGACATGCGTTTTGCCACAAAGCGACTTTCAGTCGCTATGTGTTCAAATCCGAACTCGTTTTTAGCTTTGTATCTTACAAGCTTTTAATCAAAAAAACTAAATAGGAATAAATAAGCTATGATTTAACTAATTTACAAAAATAAAGAAATAAAAAGATTGAGTTTAATAATTTTATAAAATATATTAAATTAAGATTAAGTAGGAAAAGATGAAAACTGTAATAATATTTTTTATCCTTCTGTTTGTTTTTTTAATTTCAGGCTGTGATGGCATTATTTGTGAAGGCGAAAAAAAATCTGTAGTCCTTAGTTATAACCCTGAATTTAAAACGATAGATATAGGGGGAAGCCCTACATATAAAGCTAATGATAGCTGGGTAAAAAAAATATTTGTTTCAGATATAGGTTTTTTAGTTTTAACATCACAAAAAACAGTGAAAATGATAGAAAAGGAAAATTGTAATAAACAAAAGGAAAATTGTTTGGAGCATACTATAGAAGCTAGATATAATTTACAAACATATAAGGAACAAGAAGGCTATAAATATTGGTTTAATCTCACAGAACAAGAGCGACAGTCTCTTTCTGATATAAATTCTCGTCTATCAAGAAATCCTGATTTTTATGCTCCTAAATGCCGTGAAGCTCCAGCAGGAGGTTTATTGGATTTTATTATGACAGTAGATAGAGCCTAATTAGTTTAGTGCTTTTCTAGCTTTATTTTTTTGTTAGTCTTGTTTTCAAAAAATTGCAGATAAAAGATTTAAAACGAGTTCGGATTTGAACATATAGCGACCATAGGTCGCTTTGTGGCAAACCGCATGTCTGAGTTTTTAAAACTTTTATCTGCAATTTTTTGAAGAAATTTAACACTGAGACAAAAGCTTGCTAAAGCAATTTATAAGGGAGATAGTTTTAATATCATCCCTTCATCTACGCTTATCCAAATAAATCCTTTAGGATCTTCAATGACATCACGAAGACGAAAATTAAGTGAAGATAATAGCCTTTCTTCTTTTATAACTGTTTTATTGCGAAACTTTAATCGGTTAAGGTGGCTTAAAGCTAAAGCTCCTGAAAAAAAATCGCCTTTCCATTTTTTAAATTTTTTTCCAGAGTAAATTAACAAAGTAGAAGGAGCAATAGAAGGTGTCCAATATTTAATCGGTTGTTCCATGCCTTTTTTATGAGTTCCTTCTCCAATTTTAAAGCCAATATAAGATTTGCCATAAGTAATAACTGGCCAGCCATAGTTTTTTCCTTTTTTAATTAAATTAATTTCATCTCCTCCTTTAGGACCATGCTCTTGCAGATAGATTTGATGAGTTTCAGGATGAATAAAAAGACCTTGTGGATTGCGATGACCCCAGCTGTAAATTTCTGGCTTAGCTTGTTCATTTTTTATGAAAGGATTATCGGGAAAAGCTTTTCCGTTTTCATCTAATCTTAAAAGTTTTCCTAAGTGAGAAGATAAATCTTGAGCTAATTCTTTTTGTCCTCTATCTCCTACTGTCATAAACAAAGAGTTTTTTTTATCAAAAGCTAGTCTAGATCCAAAATGTATCCCGCTGTTATAAAAATCTTGAGCTAAAAAAATAATCTTCAAATTTGTAATTTCATTTTCTTTTAATTCTCCTACGGCTAAGGCTGTTGTTTGTTTTCTTTCTTTAGCAAAGGAGTAAGTGAAATAAATTTTTTTATTTTTTGTAAATTGTGGATGTAGAGCAAGATCTAATAAACCTCCTTGTCCTCTATCGTATAAATTTTTAAAATCAACTTTTATTAAGCTTATTTGACCTGTTAAAATATCTAATTTTTTAACAAGTCCTTGTTTTTCTGTCCAAATCAGCTCTCTTTCATTTAAAAAATCCATTCCCCAGGGAATGCCTAAGTTTTCAGCTAGCACTTCTACTTTAAAGTGAGGTTTTGTTTTTTTATTTTCAAATAGAAGTTCTAGTTTTTTTGGAGTTTGATTTTGATTTACAGGCTGGCTAAGCTCTGCTCTGTTAGCTTGGCTTAAAGATGCATATAGAATAAATAAAATCGTATAATAAGACATAGCTTTAAGCATTTTTACATAAATATCGTCATATAGCAAATTATGAATAATAGAGTTATTTTTTTTATATTTTTATGGAATTAGAGCTTTCAGTCTTATTAGGTTTTATTTTTTCCATTATAGCTATAACTAAAAATTTGTAAGTCGCTTTGTGGGAAACCGCATGTCTGAATTTTAAGCTTTGTTATGTAAAAGCTTATAATAAGCCCAGCAAGCTACTTTACATTTGGTAGATATAATGAAATTATATTATTATGAAAAAAGCAACTTTATTATTTATTTTTCTTTCTTTTAATATTTTTGCTAATGACCCTACAGCTTCTGAAACACAATCAGATACAGAAGCGGGTTTTTGCTGTTTCAATCTTGAGTATTTGAAAAGCAGATCATCAAATACTTTAAAAATGATTGGCAAATTGAGTGACTTGCTGGGTAATAAATTTAGACAAATGTATTTAACTCTTGTTGATAAAGACAACCGGGAAGAATATATAGACTCAAGTATCCAGATCCTATCTGATACATTAAATGTACTAAAAACAGGAGATAAAGATAAAATAGCTAATATAAAACAGACATTTCTTGATTCTGCTGATACTGGACATATTATTGGAGACTGTGTACACCTTGAAGGGGCTAATTATCCTTCTTGTCTTAAAGAAAAACTATTAGAATTAGAAAATCTAAAAAAAGAATTGAAAAAAGATTATATAGTTGGAAATCAGCTTACTCCTTATCAAATAGCGTTTTTAAATCCTGATCACATAAGCCAGAAATTTAAGGTTTCTCCTGATGGTGATAATAATTTTGCTTATATGAGTAAAGAACAGATACAAGCTATCTCCTTAAAGGAAATTATGAAAATTAATCCTCTTAAGACTGAGGGTGTTCTTTCAAATCTTTCAGACAGTCAATTTAGAGCTTGGGCAACAGAAGAAAACATTGAGAGACTTCCGGAAAATATTCTAAAACAAAATATAAAGAGAATATATCCTGAAAAAAGAGTTCGGATTTGAACTGAATAGTGCCTGAAGTTGCTATGTGGCCAACCGCATGTTTGAGTTTTTAATTTTTTATCTTATAAGCTTTTATACAAAACTATAAAACAGGAAATAAATTACTGATAGGATCTAGCAAGCTCCACAAAGGTTCTTACCATAACACCGGAGGCTTGTTTTGAATTGCAATACTCTAAGCGGTTATGAACATTCCAAGCTGTCCCTGCAATGTCAAAGTGAGCCCAAGGGATATTTTTATCTACAAAATGCTCTAAAAAAGCCGCCGCTGTAGAGCTTCCTGCTCCTCTAGTAGAAGATATGTTAGCTACATCAGCTATAGCGCTTTTTATATCAGTTGAATGTTCTTTCACCAAAGGCAAACGCCAAACTCTTTCTCCTGATTTCTCACTGGCTTTGATAATTTTTTTAACTAGATTTTCATTTTTAGTAAAAAATCCAGTAAAAATATTGCCTAAAGCCATAATAATAGCTCCTGTTAAAGTGGCGGCATCAAAAATAGCTTGTGGTTTTTTTTCACTAGCATAACTTAAAGCGTCCGCTAAAATGAGTCGTCCTTCTGCATCTGTATTTAAAACTTCCATAGTTTTTCCGTTACGTGCTTTTAAAATATCTCCGGGTTTATTTGCATTTTCTCCCGGCATATTTTCAGAAGAAGGAATTAAACCAATGACATTGACTTTTAAATTTAGTTTTTCAATAGCGATCATAGCTCCCGCAACAGCCGCCGCTCCACACATATCAAATTTCATTTCGTCCATAGCTTGAGCGGGCTTCAAACTGATACCTCCTGAGTCAAAAGTGAGTCCTTTACCTACTAAAATAATAGGTTTTTTAGTAGAGCCTTTATATTCCATTATAATAAAACGAGGCTCTTCAGGACTACCTAAAGAAACTCCCAGCAAGCCTCCCATTTTTTCTTTTTTAATTCGGTTTTTATCCCATACTGTTGTTTTAATTTTTGTGTTTTTTGTTTTTACTTTTATCTCATTAGCTAAAATAGATGGTGTCATTAAATTGCCGGGATAATTTGCTAGTTTTTTTGAAAAGTTAGAGGCTTCTGCTAAAATTAGACCTTCTTTTACTGCTTTTTCAATAGAAGATTGTTTTTTAGAGGTCAAACAAATAAAAAGATCTTTAATTTCTTTTTCGTTTTTGGATTTTTGTTTAAACTCATTGCATGTGTAGTTAGATAAAGTGACAGCTGTTGTGAAAGCTTGACAAATTTGATTTAAGTCTTTTGTGTTTTTTGTGATAAAACTTTCTACTAATACATCCGCTGTATTTTGATTATATTTTTTTAACTTTTTATACATTTTAGATGAAATTTGTCTCACTTCTTCATAATTAAAAGAGCTTTCATCTCCTAAGCCCATAAGCAGAAGGTATTGATGAGTTTTAGAATTTTGTAAGGGAAGAATGACGCTTTTTTTTCTATCTCCTTTAAAGCCAATTTCTGTCAGAGTGTTTTGAATATCTTTTTTGTGAGAGTTTAAAGCTTTGGGAAAACTGTTTTTAGACATAAAAGCAACTAATGTGTTGGCATTTTGTTTTGTTTTTTTAATTGAGATTTTCATAGTATGTCCTTTCTTAATAAGTTATATTTGATATATCAAAGTTTGTATTAATTCAAGTTTAAAAATAAAAAAAATTGGAATTTATATTAAAAGCTTGTAAGATATAAAGCTAAAAACTCGGACAGGCTTTTACACAAAGCGACTTTCAGTCGCTATGCTCAAATCCGAATCCCATTTTGAACTTTGTTTGAAAAACTTGTAAGATACAAAGCTAAAAACTCGGACAGGCTTTTACACAAAGCGACTTTCAGTCGCTATGCTCAAATCCGAATCCCATTTTGAACTTTGTATCTTACAAGTTTTTCATCAAGATACTTAAATATGTGTAAATAAAGCCTTAAAGTCTAAATTATGACTTTTACCTTCAAAGCGACCTGTGTTCGCAATGTGTTCAAATCCGAACTCCTTTTTAGCTTTGTATCTTACAAGTTTTTAATTAAGAAACTCAAATACTGTAGATTTTTAAAAAAAGCATTGACTTTATTAAACATCTTTTAATATATGACAATATGTCTAGAAAACTTTTTCTAATTATTATTTTTATAACTTTTTCTTCTTTCCATTTGATTAGCAAAAGTGAGCTTTATCAAGATCAACAAATGATAGTTCTAGCTAATCATGATTCAGAAAATACTTATATGATTCCTTCTGGTCCTCCCTTTATGGAAAAAACTAAGGAAGGAATAGAGGAGATATTGTTACAATATACATCATATTGTAAAATGAAAAAAAAGGAACCTGTAACAAGTATTTTTGAGGACTTGATAAATTACATAACACAAAAAGAGGAAGAGGAAAATAAATTTTTACCTTTACCTCAAGATCAGATTATAGAGATTGCAGATTGCTATATGAAGTATGATATAAAAGAAGCCTATAAAGAGAGTAGAGATTTATGGCTCAGCCGAACAAGAACTGTAAGTACTAGTAGATTAACAATGGAGAAATGTTCAGAAGCTATTCTATTAGAAGATATGGAAATTTCTTGTAGTAAACATTTTTTTGATCTTGCGGAAACGCTTAAAAGATGTATTAATGATAAACGATGCCATTTAATTAGAGAAAATGGTGTTTATGGACATACAGGATATGGTGCTTATACTGGTACCTTTATTGTATTCCCATTTCCTGATGATGGTCGTATTATGAATGAAGTAGAAATAAACATAAACCTTGCAGGACATTCTGAAGTCTACTATCCAGCACATTTATCACACAGAGTTAATTGTAATGATAATAAGTTCCGTGATTTATCCTGCAGTAAGGTGGATTTTCCACAACCCTATATTAATATTTTAAACAATAGATATTTAAATCCGCTAAATTAAAGCTTAAACTCTGATCTTATAGAAAGTCCCCAAAAGGAACTTTTAATAATAGTGTCTCTTTCTGTGAAACGCTCTAAAGTTATAAATAATTCATCTGTTAAATAAAAATCAGCTTTAAGTAGATATTCTACACTTTCACTAGACTGAGTTCCTTTTTTATAGAAGGCTTTTTCAAAAAGAAAAGATAAAACCAATGAATTCCATTTGACAGAAGGAAAAATATAATAATTTAAAGTATCTTGGTTTTGGTAGCTGGTTTTCCAAATCTCTTGTTCTATGCCGAATAAAAGGGAATTAAAGGGGCGTGAAAAATAAGAGCTCAATCCAAAAGATTCTTTTTCATTTTTTGAAAAAAACTTCTGTTTGAAGTAATTAGCTATAACATATTTGTCATCTTCTTGAAAACCCAAGCTAACTGTCCATGTGTTTTTAGCTGTATTTAAAGGGTATATTAGTTTTGTTGTAAAAATGTATGAACTGAGCTTTAGATAAAAAGATTGCCAAAAATTTATCTTTATCAAAGCTCCCATATCATTATCTTTTAAAGGTATAATAATTTTTTTTAATAAAGCTCTTTTAGAAATGTTATGTCCATCTGTTTTTAATTGAAGGACGGGATACTCAAAGTATCCTATAGTTAAATCAATAGGCCAAAGTTTGGCTTTGCTATATTTTATAAAAACTTCTTCTATAGAGTAGCTCCATTTTCTTTCTTTATTAGAGAAAGAAAAGACCGTTTTAAAAGAACTATTTTTTGAAAATTGATAGTTAGAGATTATACCAATATAGGGAATAGAATATTGTGAACTGTATTTTTTTTCTAATAGATTATTTTTCATGATAGCAAAAGAGCTTTCTAACATTATAGAGTAATTTTTTTCTATCTTTTTTTGAGCAAGAATATTGCTTTCTTGTTCTTCTTCTATCTTTTTTTGAGTTTCTTGATTAGGAATATTGTTATTTTCTTCTATTTTTTCAGCTGAAGCGGAATTGAGATTAAAAAAAATAATTAGAATAAATTTAATCATAATAAAAATCTTCTATAAAAGAGGAGAGGAAATTCTAGCTCCTTTAACTAGACGAGAATGAAATATTTTTATTCCCCAATTTAGTCCTTTACCATATCTATAAAAATTAATATTGCTTGTATCTGTCAATAGAGTTTCTGTTGTTAAAACTTTAAGCTCTTTTTTTGTGTTGGTAGTAGTTTCTATTGTAAAATTTTCCCATATAGCGATTTTAGCCCCTTCTGGTATTCCGTTTTTAATTTCTATTGTGAAATTTATTTTAGAGCTATTTTTTGAAAAGTAATCTTTTTTTTCTAATAGGCTTTTCCATGTGGAATTATGAACTGAGGCAGTTATAATAAGGTCATTTTCTTTTCTTTTGATTTTTAGCTTAACTCCATCTTCTGTTTTAAAACTATTGAAGTGGCTAAATAAGATAAGGTAAGAGTCTTGTTGGCTTAGGTAAGCTGTTATCTTATAATATTCAGTTGATAAAAGACCGGGAAGATGGCTTGGAGAAATGTAATAGTCTATAGAGCTATCTTTAACGCTTCTATCTGTTATTAAATTTTCCATTGTTAAAACTTTATCACAAGAGATTAAAAAAATAACAAAAAATAAAATTTTAATTTGTTTCATTTTCTCAGCCTTTTTAATTATTATATCCTATATTTTCTGTCTTTTTGCCATGTTTCAATTCAAATATCTCTCTGGCTGTTTTTCCTTCTGTATTTTTTTGTTCTTCATTTCCATATTGTTTTAAATAGTTGTAGAAAAAAGGATCAGCCAATTTAGCTGAAATATGCAGACTGCTGTTTCCTTTTTTATTTGTTGAATTAATATGATCTGTCTTAACGGCTACAGTCAGTCTTGATTCTTTTTCTGTTAAAAGGGTGAAAGTTGATTTGAGTTCTTCATCATGCTTTTCTACTAAAGGATCTAGAGATAGTAAAAAATTTTGTAAAGGCAAATTTCCATTTTCATCTTCTAATAGATAATTAGTCCATTGGCAGGTTGATAGAATTTGAATGCCTTCTAAAAATAAATTTTTAGCGCTTAAATTTATGGGACTTAACTCTTGATTATCTGTAGTATTTATTAAATTATCCCAATCTAAATTTACAAATCCGACATATCCTGCATAACGCTGATAGCCTTCCCAAAAATAAGGTAATATCTTCTCATACCAAGACAATTCTTGCCATTCGGTTAGAGTATGGCAATTATCATTTACTCCCCAACGGAGTAAATCACTATTTCGGTCTCTTATAGCAGTATGTAAAAAAGATTGCCCATCATTATTTCTGAGGAATTGAAATTCTCTGTAGGGAACCTCTAAAAAACCTTTGTTATATTCAGTTTCTAAAGCTTCTGCTACTACAGAATTTTGAGCGACATGCAAGGCTCTTTCTCCTTGATTTGTTTTCATATCTAAATCATCAAACTCATAATCTGTTAAAAATTCTGATTGGCTTTCATAAAAATTTTTAGCTAACAGTTTAATTAAAGTTACATGTCCTTTTTGAGAAGCTAAAAACAGGTAGCCTTCACCATTTAAATTTTGGTGTAAATAATGTTTAGGACTCATTTGTTTTGCTAAAAATAAAGCGCCCTCTTTATTGTAAAATTTGATAGCTACTCCTAAAGGGGTGTCTCCTTCCTCATTAGTTGAAAAAAGATAAAGACCATTTTTATTTAAAATTTGTTCCAGTTCTTGCTCACTCTTTCTATCAGCAATGCCTATAAATAGTTCATTAGGTAAAATAGATTGCTTTTCATCAATTGGAAGAACTGAACTCAGTGTTAAATCTCTATAGGAACTATTTTGACATGCTGATAAAAAGGCTATAGCAAAAATAATAATTTGTTTTTTCATATCTAATCTCTCCTTAGTTACAATTTATATATTCTTTTAATGAGTATTTTTCTCTAACAGATCGATATATTTTATATAAAGAAAAAGCAGGTTGCTCACTATTAAACTGAGAAATGCTTTCTAAAATGATTCTTAATCTAGACCAGTCTAAATTTTTTGATTGAGGGTGAGTGAGGTAAGTATATAAGTGTTGGCTTAAAGTGGAAAGTATTAAATTTAAAATTGTTTTTGTATCTAAATATTCATATTTTTCATTTAGTTCATTTTGTTTAGACTGCATAAAGTAAATAATCTGAGATGTTTTTTTTAAGGCTGGAGTTAAATAAGGCTCTAGTATTTCAAATCTTTTATAGGTTTTGATAGAATTTTCTTCCATTAACTGAATTAGTTTTTCTGTTTGTAAAATATAATTTTTTGTTTCCTTTTCAGAAAGGTAGTTTCCTTCTAGTAAAGGTAGATACTCATATAAATGTGAAACAATCATTTTTGACTCTTCATGTTTTAATGAAGACTGTTTAATTGACAAAACTATTTCAGTCTTTGATTTAAACATATCATAGCATTTATCTAGTAAAGAGCTTTGGGAGAAAGAACTAAATAAAATTATAATAAGAAATATTTTCATCGCTTCACCACCAATTCCATACACTTTACTTTAGCCCTTTTGAAGGGCACAAGGCTGAAACCGATTTTCTTTTCCTTAAATAAAGAAAGAGACATTAAATCTTCCCTTTTACCTTGTAATTTACTGAGAACTTCTTGTTTTGTAGTTTGATTATCTTTTAATAAAAATTGAACTTCATATAAGTAATCTAAAAAAGCCAGTAGTTTTTCCATAGATTCATATTTATAGAATTTAATTTTATTTATATCTGTGACTACAGAAATAGAGCTTAAAAAATCAGAAAACTCATAAACAGAATGAGAAAAACGACCAAAATTCCAATTTAATTTTAAAAGCTCTTTAAAAGATAAGTTATACTTATCTTTTAAAATCTTGACGCTGATATTAAAGTATTCAACAAATAGAACAGCCAAAACATTTTCAATAGATTGAGCCATTAAAAGTCTTTCTCTTTTATCTTTTTTTGTGTCAAAAATTCTCTCTATGCTTTCTAGTAGAGAATACACGACTTGGGCTTTTTCGTTAAATGGAATTTCTTGATATCTTTCTTCTACAGTAGTGTCTTGATTGGTTTTTTCATCAATGTAGAGCTTAAGTTTAGCTTGTCTTTTTAGTATAAATTCTTTGACAAGAGCTTTTTGTATTTCATCAGGCTCTGTTTCTAAAGTATGAGATTGGTTTTTATAATTTAGAGTTTGTTCTAAGATATTTTCTTGTAAAGATAGAGGCCAAAGTGTTTTTTTTCCAGTGATTTTATCTGGAAGATGATGCCCTGCCATGTAAGTTGTTTGACCTTTTCTTGATAAAAGTAAAAGATATCTTTTAAAACGATTTCCAAAAAAAGATTTTCTATTTACTTTAGAAACTTTGTTAATTTTTGTTTGTAGTTTTTCTATTTTATTTTCAATGATTTCTTTTTTTTGTTCTAATTCATAGGGATCAGTAGTATTTATTTCTAATACTTCTAATTCGGATTTTAATTCAGATATTTTGTTAAATAGAGGATCTGTTTTATCTTTCAGTTTGTTGAGCCATAATTTTCTATGATCTTTAGGTCCTTCTTGATTGACTTTTCGTAAATTTATTTCATTAAAATCTAAAGCTTCTTCTATAATGAAAAAAACTCTATTTTGGCTTTTTTTAACTTGACGAGATACCCATAAAACTTTTAGAGCATGAATCAAACTGATGTTACTTAAGTTTCTTCCATAAGAAAAGGTTCTGATATATTTTTGAAAATGTCTAATTAAAGGAATGATCATTATATCAATAGCATTACAAAGAAAATGCGCCCCCTTTAGACCCATAAATACAGATAATATAGTTTCTGCTATCTCAGAGCTAACTTTAACAGTGGCGTAAAAATAACCATACTTTGCAGTAATTCGGCTTCCTGTATTGCTTAGATCTTTAGAAATATGTTTTGTTTTAGACATTGTTTTTTGAAACAAATTTTTGGGAATATGCCCTCTAGTTGTTTCAATCATAAACTCAGGATCTAAATCACAAGGGCAATATTTTTCAATTTCTGTGATATAAATTCTAAGCCATGCTTTTGTTAAATTCCAAAAGCTTTCATTCAAATAAACTTTATGTCCATTGAATTTATAAAAAGGAGTGACGGAATTGTTTTCTGTTTGCTCTAACAGCTCAGGTGACATTAGGATTGCTTTTTCAAAAACAGAAAGCGCTGTTTCTATTTCTTTTTCAGAATGATGACCTTGATGAGAAAAAGACTTTAAAGGAGCAATAAAACAGCTTATGAATAAAAGCGAAAAAACCCCATATTTGTAAAAAGATATGTTTAAGTGTTTTATAAAATGGCTCATAATACAAAAGTAGAAAGTAAATACAATAGAAAAGGGAAACTTGTCTATTAAATAAATTGAATATTGTAAAATTTTTATTATTTCTGGAAGAAATTTCCATTATTACAAATAATATCAAAAAATCAGATTCTATTTTAAGGATTTTATCAAACTAGGCAAAGTCAATTTATCCTTCTTCAATCTTTTAAGGAAAAGAAAAATCAGAATCCAAGGATAACCGAGATTTTAAGTTATGAACGATCTCAAGCCTATAGTATAGTAGTTGCTTGAATATAGGATAGCATTAAATATTTAATAGGATAGATTGATTAAATAAATTAAAATAATTTCCATGCGGAAATTATTTTCTTTTTTGTTTATCATTCTATCACCTTTTGTTTCTGCTGAATTTACTAAAGTTTTAGAGCATGATGAGGGGGATGTTTTTGCTAACCCTGATAAAAGTATTCGGATCACAGTTAGAAAACATACCGCAGATCTCCCTACACCTATTAGCGAGAAAAATTTAAAAGGTATTGCTGAAACACGCTTTTATGTTTTGAAAAAACTAGAGATAGGTTTTAAGGATTTTAAAATTGATCAAGTTTATAAAACAGCTGTCTCATTAAAAGATTCAAAGTCCTATGTCTGGAGAGGTTCTTATAAAGACAAAAAAGGTAAAGCTCGTTTTGTTGTTGAATTTATTACTTCAAAGCATACCTATAATGTCTTTACAGATAAAGAATACGATCTTGAAAAGGCTAGTAAAGTGCTTAAAGAGGTAATTTAATGCTTAGGCTATTTATTTTTATTTGTTTGTCTTTTAGTAGCTTTGCAACTGATGAGGATGGTGTTGTAGGAACTTATGAAATTCCAGAAATTCCTGAAGTAGAAGTAGATACAGAAGCGGAAGCTTTGTGTCTGGACTTTGCTTGTATTCAAAAAAGAAATCCTACTTTTTCTCTACAAGAAGTTTCTGATTTATGTTACGAAATGCTTCCCGATTATTGTTTAGAAAATAAAGATATTAAGCCAGAGCATCTCATTTGCTCATCTAACCCAAAGACTAAGGTGAGAACTTCAGCAAGATCTGTAGAATATTGTGTTATAGGTATAATTGATGGAGTTATAGATATATTTGGATTGCTAATTAAAGGAGTTAAAGGAATTTATTCACTTTATGTTGATGAAGAATACAGACAAGAATCTTTAAAGGTAGCTAGCTTTGTCATGGATTATGTGTTAGATGCGATAATAGAAGATGAGGCTGAAGCTGAGATTAAAAGAGATGAGATTAAGGATATAATTACTTCTCCTATTGTGGGTTTAGCTGATGAAATAACAAACTGTTTGAACATTGAAGGGACTGTTAATTATTTCTGTGAGGCTCTTGCTCAATATAAAACGGCTATGGCTATAGTTCGTATTCCTCGTAGAATTTATAGGCGCGGACAGACTATAGGGAGAGGGCTTCCAAAAAAACTTAGGACTTCAGAAAAATTAGCAGAAAGATCAAAACTAAATATATTATTGAAAAAAGGTACTATAATTGGAAATAAAATTACTCCTTATCAAGCAGTTCTTTTAACTAAGTCTCAAATAAAACAGAAATTTAAAGTTTCTCCTGATGGTAATAATAATCTTGCTTATATGAGGAAAAGACAAATTCAAGCTATTCCTTTAGAAGAAATTAAGAAAGTTCCTACTAGTAATAATTCTGCTGTTATTTCAAAATTTTCAGATAAACAATTTAGAGCTTGGGCGACAAACAAAAACATAGGTCAGATTCCGAGAGATATTCTAGAAACAAATATAAAGAGAATAGATTCTAGTTCTATTGCTTCTATTCCTGCTAAAAAACTAGTAGAAATGCAGAAAAAATCTTTAGAGGCTATGTCTACTCCACAAATTTCCGCTTTAACTCCTAAGCAAGCTTATGAACTAAACCAAGTAGGCAAACTAAGTTATTTTTCTAGATCAAATAGAGAAATCATTGAATCAAAAATAACAAAATATAATCCACCCCCGATAGTTGCTACAAAACCTCAGCCTCCAGCTACAATTTCGTCAGGTTCAGGTAATATAAGAACTAATTCACCAACAAACAGAGTAGATGAAGACCAATTAAGAAAATTGTTTTTAACTGTACCAAAGCCTTCAGCTAAACCCTCTGCGGTTTCTCCAAAGGCTCAGCCTCCAGCTACAACTCCAACAGGTTCAGGCAGTGGAAAAGCTCAGCCTCCATCTACAACTCCAACAGGTTCAGGCAGTGGAAAAGCTCAGCCTCCATCTACAACTCCAACAGGTTCAGGCAGTCAAAAAGCTCAGCCTCCATCTACAACTCCAACAGGTTCAGGCAGTGGAAAAGCTCAG
>JAPORL010000239.1 GCA_026712605.1 Pseudobdellovibrionaceae bacterium
GTAAAGACAACAGCAGAAGATGTGCTTCCTATTCCTAAACCAATCAACAAAGCTGTAGCAATAGAGAAAAAAGGAGCTAATAATAAAGTTGTTAATCCTGCAATCAAGATAAAAGACAAAAATGATAACAGTAAAGCTGGTAAGCTAGATTGTAATAAAGAACGAGCATTTAAATGTAAGCCTCCCTCATATAAAATAATAACCAAAGTAACTGTCGCCAACACTGTGCCCACCTGCCCTAAATGCTGATAGGTGATCATATTCATCATAGAGGGACCAATTACAAAACCTATTCCAATTAAAATTAAAAGATCAGGTATTTTTGTTTTTACAAAAAACCATTTTAAAAAATGACCAATAAAAAACAAACCAGCCAAACTTAAAATAACTACTTCCATAAAAACCTCTATTAATTTAAAAAATTATTTTAAAAACCTACCTATTTTATAACATATATATCTTTTGTAGAAAATCTTTTGTAGAAATTTAGACTTCAAGAACACAACAAAAAAATATTAATGCTAAACACAATCAGTTTATGTCCTAAAAAATATAAAAATCAACCAAAATCGGGAATTATAGACTTGAATGTACAAACTTAGCTGTCATTCTAGTCGCAAGTAGGAATCTAAAAATCCACTCATTGAAGATTCCCGCTTTCGCAGGAATGACGGATTGCTGGTAATGATAAAGTGACTGGAATTGAAAAAATCTGTTAAAAACTTTTAAAACTAAATAAAAAAATAAGGATTTTTATTTTGAATAGTCAAGTCTATAATTCTTCCAAAATCTAAGTAATAATTTTATTATTTTAAAAGTTATATATTTAAATTATTTTAAATAGGTGGAACGGGAGAGATTTTCTTCAAATTTTTCAACAAGCAAATCAGCCTCCTGTCTGGTAATATCTCCTTTTATAATACTTTGTTCTGTAATATTATGAAGCTTGTCTATTATTTGTTTTCCATGAAACTCAACATATTCTAAAACTTCAGAAATAGAATCGGCTTTCACACGATGCTCTATAATATATTTATTATTATCTTTTACTCTAATATGAACAGCATCAGTATCACCAAACAAATTATGCAGATCACCTAAAATTTCTTGATAAGCTCCTGTTAGAAAAATCCCCATCAAGTAAGGCTCGTTCTTTTTTAAATCATGCACAGGCATAAAAGATTCAATTTCCCAATTTTTGTAATCTACAATTTTTGAAATTTGTCCATCTGAATCACATGTTAAATCAACTAAATAAGCCTGTTTGTTAGGTTTTTCTCTTAAACGATGAATAGGCAAAACAGGAAATATATAAGACAAAGCCCAGGAATCTGGCAAACTTTGAAAAATAGAAAAATTGCAAAAGTAAGTATCTGTTAACTGTTTTTTTAAAGTCAAAAAAATATCTTCATAATCTTCTTTATTTTTTGTTAATTGTGTTAATTGTTTAACCGAAGCCCAATATATCTTTTCCGCTAAGGCAAGTTCTGTTAAAGATAGCATGCCATAAATAAAAGTATCATAAATTTGCTTCTTTTTTTCAATCAAATCATTAAAAGATTCGTTATACGAAATGTGAGTAATATTTTTATAAATATCATACATCTCTTTCAAAAAGCTTGAACTGTTTTCACTAATTGTAATATTTTTTTCTCCTTCAATAGAGTTTTTATCTAAAATATTAAATACTAAAATAGAGCTTTGAGCTACTAAAAAACGTCCCGATTCAGATATAATATGAGGTTGTGGTATCTTCTTCTTTTCACAAAGAGACTGTAAAGCAAATACAATATCATTTGCGTACTCTTGAATGTCATAATCTGTAGAGCTTCTTGTAGCTCCTGAACCATCATAATTTATACCTAAACCTCCTCCTACATCTACATATTCAATAGGACATTTCATCAAATAAAGCTCTGACATGATCATAGCGCATTCCTTGATAGCCAACTTAATAGGCTGAATAGAAGGAATCTGAGATCCAATATGAAAATGGATTAACTTTACACAATCTAAAAAATCTTCCTGCTTCAATTTTTCTATAGAAGAAACCAATTGTTGAGAAGTTAAACCAAATTTAGAATATTCACCTGAACTTTTACCCCAAAAACCTTTAGATTGAGTGTTAAGTTTTAAACGAAAACCGATTTGCGGTTTTAATTGTAATTGTTTAGACATTTCTAAAATAAGGTCTAACTCTTTTTGTCTTTCAACAACCAAAAAGATATTTCTACCTGCTTTTTGAGAAAGTAACGCCATTTCAATATAGGATTTGTCTTTGAAACCATTACAAACAATTAAAGCTTTAGGATTGTCCATATAAGATAAAGCTATTAACAACTCTGGCTTGCTTCCCGCCTCTAAACCAAAGTTTAAGTCTTTTCCAGCATGGATAATGTCCTCTATGACATGTCTTTGCTGATTCACCTTTATAGGAAAAACACCATAATAATTCCCTTGATAGTCTTGATCTTGGATAGCTTTATTAAAGCAGACACAAATTTTTTTCATTTGAGCCTGTATAATATCTGGAAATCTCAATAACAAAGGCAAACGAATCGATCGCTCTTTAAAAGAGCTAATCATTTCATATAAATCAATAGAAGAAGAATCTTTTCCATAAGGGTGTACTTGGACATTACCCTTATCATTTATGCTAAAATACTCATCTCCCCAAAAGTCCAAGCCATACAGGTTAGAGCTTTGAGAAATACTCCAATTTTTGTTATTATTTATTTCCTTATTATTCATCAGTATCTCTTACTTTGTTTTTTTTAAAAATTTTTCAAGCCCTTAATATTAAGCTTTATATATTTCACTAAAGGATATTTTATATCTTCTAAAGACTGTTAGCTTTAAATGTATTTTACTTTCAATTAGACAGGAGATTACTCACAAGTAAACTTAATGTATATCCTCTCTCTCACTAAATCCTGTTCTGTTTGAGATCCACTGGAAGATAAAATAGCCTGTGAAGCTATTGCAACTGATTTTTTATAGAATTTTTCATTTTCTTCCACATTTTTATAGTAACTAGGGTTAGGGTTGTCCTGATGAGAATTAAAATAAGTCTGACGACCAATTATCTCTTCAGCCTTTCTTTCTGAAACAATCACCGATTTTTTAGGAGAACAAAAAGATATCATCTTCATTTTAGCGTCTTGTCTTCTTTTCTGAAGAGCAGAACTGTCAAATAAACTAGGATTTGAATTATAAAAAACTATACCCTGCTTTGAAGGTTTATAAACTTTTTTTTGCCAATGAGCTTGAGTGCTTACACAAGATTGAAAAATGAATATAAAAAATGATAAAATTAAAATTTTTAAAAAATATTTAAAAAACATATATCCTCCTCTTTTTTAAATCTAACTAATTTTTTAAAATAAATAAAAAAACAAAAATATTCAAATAAAAAATTAAAAATTATATAAAAATATTTGGAATTACATATATAACTTTCCAAATTTGTTACTGTCTAAAGGCAATAAAAAACCTTCAAAATTTCAGACATGCGTTTTGCCACAGAGCGACCTATGGTCGCTACTCAGTTCAAATACGAACTTATTTTGACGATTTTTTATTGCCTTTAGAAGAGATAGAATAAATTTAATCTTTTCACGAAAGTTATATATATAATTCCAATATTTCAATCTTCATATATTTTTCCCTGTCTTAAATAAAATTTTTTGTGGCTTAGGGACTCCTCTTCTTCATGAGATACTAAAAGAACTGGGACTTTACTTCTTTGAGAAATTTTTTGAACCAATTGTATCGCTTTATTTTTATTTTCAGAATCTAAATAGGAAAAAGGCTCATCTAAAAAAAGAATGGAATGAGGAACCACTAAAGTTCTAGCTAAAGCTATTCTTTGTTTCTCGCCCCCTGAAAGTTTATCTATAGAAAGATCTAAAAATTTCCTTAAATCTAAAGCTTTTATAATATCTTCAAAATCTTTTTCTCTCTTTTTAAAAGGAATGCCTCTTGCCTTTATTGCAAATAAAATATTTTCTTTAGCAGTCATTAAAGGGAATAAACGCAAATCCTGAAAACAAAAACCAATTTTTCGTAAAGGGGCTTTATATTGAGCTAAATTTTCGCCTTTAAATTCCCATATGAGTGAAGGGCAAGGGAGCAAACCACTCAAAACCTTCAGTAAAGTGCTTTTACCACTTCCCGATACTCCTGTTATAACAGAAATTCCCTCATCTGAAAATCTCCATTCAGAAATATTTAAATGACACTCTCCCTGCTTATAGATTAAATTTCTTATTATAGACAAAAAATCCTCACTTTTTAAATGTTCTTAAAAAATCAATTTCCTTATTGAAAATTTCTTATTTTTATCTAAGATAACAGCCAAAGCAAGCCAAAATAAAAAAACAATAAAACTAATAAATAATAGCAACCAACTTAATAAAATAGCTTCTTCTAAACGATAAGAGGAAAAAAAATCGTATACAACTAAAGATAAATTCCAATGACCGCTGGATACAATTAAACTATAAGAAAAATCTCCGCAAGCCCAAAAACTAGTTATACCAGCGCACAAAAAAAATAAGGCTCGGTTGGCTGGCCATAAAATATCTGTAAAAATAAGCCATTCATCTGAGCCTAAAAATCTTCCTGTCTCTACCTGAAGACCCATTTTATCTAAAGCTCTCTCACCACGAAAACGATATATCCAAGGAAATAATAACAAAGTCAAACCTATTGCCCATTTTATTAAAACAGCTGTCTGTGTATAAATTGGAATCAGTAAAAAAGCTAAACCCATAAAACTAACTCCTGGAGGAGTAAAAGAAGCTATAAACCTCCTTGCTTTGACATTTTGATAAGATAAACAAAGAGCTGTTAATAGAAATAAAGTTAAGAATCCAACAATTAAACTTAAAGTTATAGAATTCACTCCTGCTGATAAGATAAAAGAAGAAAGAGACAAAAGATCGACAAAAACTGTTTTATCAGAAATAAAAAACAAGCCACCTATAGATAACATAACAGCGAATATAGGAATTATCAAAAATGATCGACTTGGAATTAAATGTATTCTTTTATCAGATAAGTCTTTATCAAAAGAAGAATTTTGAGAAAAAGCTCTCCAGCAAATAATAAAAATAAAAAAACTTTGAAATAAAATTACAGCTAGAGCCTGAGACCAAAGAGCTGGATTTTTTAAATTTTCATAAATAAAAAACTCTAAACTAAAAAAAGAAGAGCCACTTAATAGTAAAGGTAAGCTTAAACTGGTAAAAGAGCCTGTAAAAACGAGAACAAAAAGGGTTTGTATATCCTTTAATAAGACTGTTTTTGTTAAAGCTTTTAAAAAATAAAAAGAAGGTACATTATGAATATAAGCCCATTCACTTAAAAAATTTCCTTGTTTTTTTAAAATACGAGCTAAAGCAATTGAGCAAAGACCAATATAAGTTAAAGTTTGAGAAATAATGAGAGCTGTTAAACCAAAAGGAAAAACAGTTATTAATTCCACTAAATGAACTAAAGATAAGGCTAAGATTAAAGGAGGTATTAAACAAGGAATCAAAACAAAAGCCTCAATAACAAAATAGTACTTCTTATCTGATACAGATAATAAGCCCCGAACGGCTAAAATACCTAAAAATAAACTTAAAAAAGCGGAAGCGCTTGATTGAAAAACAGTCATAAAAAAAACAAATAAAAACTCTAAATTTTCTAAAGAGGGGAAAGTTTTTAATTTGAATAAAAACAGTAAAAAAGGAGATATTAAACTGATTCCAATCAGATAAACAGGCAAGGAGAAAATAAATTGTTTTAATTTAGATTTTCTTTCCATAATTCTAATAAGTTTTGCTTGTCCGCAATAAATTCATTCAATCTTTTATAGGATATTAATTTTATATCTTTTAATTTTAGAATTGATGGCGCTGAAAGCTTGACTGATACAGGAAACATATAGTGTTTTTCTAAAATAATTTTTTGCGCTTTTTTTGAAAGTAAAAATTCAGAAAATTTTAAAACTAATTCTTTATTTTTTGATTTTTTAGACACAGAAAAAAACTCCACTTGATAGGGATGCCCTTCTTGAAAATCGGCAAAAAAATAATCCTGATCGGGCTCTTCCTTTTGGTGATATAATAGAGAGCTTAAATAGGATAAAGACATCTGAGTTTGTCCTTTCCTAAAAAAACCATAAGCTAAAGACCATGAAAACACTGGACCATAAATACGACTTTTAAAGCTCTTTAAAAATTCAGAAATTAAAAGCTTATCTCCACCAAATACTTCATAAATCCAATAATAAAACTGCAAACCCAAAGAGCTTGTCCTAGGTTCTGGAAAAGAAACTTTAGCCTTAAAACTTGTCAAAGATTTTAAACTTGTAATTTTATATTTATTTTCTTTATATATAAAGCCTATGGGAGACCAATCCAAAGGAATAAAAAATTGACTTGATAAAAAACTCTCTTTTTTAGATAAAAATTTTTTAAAAATAGAAATATCTTCCCATAACTTCTTCTGATTTAAAGGCAAAGTAATTTGATCCCAACCAATAACTATATCTATATCAGGTAAAAGTAAAAAACGCTGGAGCAAGAAAGTAGAATCTTCTGCTAAAAACCACTGCAATTCACAATTACAAATAGACTCAAATTCCTTTTTAATATCTATTCCAGGACCATGCACACCAGCAAAAGAGCTATAAGTTAAAACTTTTAATTGATTTTTTTGATCTTTAAAATTTATTTGAGAATAAATAACAAAGCCTAAAAGTAAAAAAATAATAGAGTAAAATAGTTTTTTTTTCATAGATTTGTTTTAAACAAAATTATTCTTATTGAAAAGATAAATCTTTAATTTAAAATATTTTTATAGACAAAATAATTTATATTTGCTACCATTAAATATATCTAGAAGTAGCCCTCTTAAAGTATTATGAATCTTTAAGAAAACATGTTAAAGTGTAACTATGAAGTATTTTGTTTTTTTAGTGTTATCTATTTTTTTAATTGTATCTTGTATTTCTGTTTTTAATAAAGATAACAGCTCAAAATCATCCTCTAAAGATTTTATAGATAGTATCTCTTCTAAACTCAAATCATGGGAGTCGGCAGATAGATCGTCCGCAAAACTAGCTCCTCTTCCAAAAGAAAATAAATCAGCAGTTGTTCAAGTCTATGCGGCGGCTTTATGGGGATTAAGAGGCTTAATAGCTGATCATACATGGATATCTACAAAAGCCAATGAAGCGGATTCTTATACAGTTTATGAAGTGCTTGGCTGGCGGAAAGCCATGGGATATGATTCTGTTGTGAGGATTGAAAAAGATATTCCTGATAGGTTATGGTATGGAAAAAAACCTAGATTGCTTATTGATCTTAGAGGAAAAAAAGCAGAAAAACTTATTAATAAAATTCATAAGGCGGCTGGTAAATATCCCTATAAAAATAAATATGTTATGCTTGGTCCAAATAGCAATACCTTTACAGCATGGATTGCCTGTCAGGTTCCTGAATTAAATTTAAAACTATCTAAAAGAGCCATTGGAAAATCTTATTTAAAAACATGTTCATGAATTCATTATAATTTTTTAATCTTCAATTTGAACTTTGTTTAAAAATCTTGTAAGATATAAAGCCAAAAACTCAGACATACGTTTTGCCACAAAGCGACTTGCAGTCGCTATGTGCTCAAATCCGAACTCCTTTTTAGCTTTATATCTTACAAGATTTTTATCAAGAAACTTAAATATTTATAAATAAGGCTTAAAATTTCAAACATGCTGTTGAATCTTGGATTCAAGAACTCAGTGCAACAGTGTGGTAAAAAAAATAAGGTCAGGAAAATAAGACTTATTTAAAGTATCCTTCAGTTTAAACAACAAACAGAAAGGAGAAAAAATGAAGTGTTATAATCGTCTGACCCAAGAAGAAAGATACTACATATCAGTGTTAAAAGCGAGGAAAATAAGTATAAGGCAAATAGGTAAGCTAAAGATTTAGCCCTCATTTAAAGCCTTTTATTAAACATTGTGTTATTTTTATTTAAAGAGGGGCTTTTTTATAAATTTTTTACATAAAAATAGGAAAACTTTTCCTATTTTTTGCAAAAAATAAGCCAATGTGATATAGTTTCTACTTGCAAACTAAAAAGGAGATATTTATGAATTTTATGTTAAAAGTGGGAGATAAGGCCGTTTATCCTGGGCATGGTGTTGGAAAAATCACATCTATTGAAGATAAAAGTATTTTAGGAAGCAAACTGACTTTTTATTCTATGGAAATCATAGAATCAGGAACAAAGATAATGATACCTAAAAACAGAATGGAAAGTATCGGAATTCGCCCCATTGTTTCAAAACAAGAAGCTGAAAAAGTAATGGGTATTATATCTGATAAAAATCTAAAAGAAACTCAAACAAATTATGTGGGTAAAAATTGGCAAAAAAGACATCAATCTTATATGGATAAAATCAAAACAGGCTCTATTTATGAAATTGCAAAAGTTATCAGGGATCTCAATAATATCAAAGAAGAAAAAGAATTAAGTTATGGAGAGAAAAAAATGATGAATAAAGCAAAAAATATTCTTTACTCTGAGCTATCTTTAACTATGGATAAAAAAGAACTTGAAATATTATCTAATCCTTCTAATTAAGTGTCTGTTAGAGTTCGCTTTGCCCCTAGTCCCACTGGCTATCTGCATGTAGGTGGAGCTAGGACAGCGCTTTTTAATTATCTTTTTGCAAAAAAACATAATGGCTCTTTTATCTTAAGAGTGGAAGATACCGATCAAGATAGAAATCAAGAGCAGTCTCTTATACCCTTATTAAAAAGCTTAAAATGGCTAGGTCTCAATTGGGACGAAGGATTAAGCCTTGATAAAAATAACAATATAACATCTAAAGGCCTTTATGCTCCCTACAGTCAACAAGATAGACTCTCTATTTATAAGGAAAAAGCTATGGAGCTTATTAAAACAGAAAAGGCTTATTACTGCTTTATGAATCCTGAAGAAGAAAATAAGCAAAAACAACAAGCTATAAAATTAGGAAAATCTTTTAGAGTTTCTAGTCCCTATAGAAATCGGGACATAAAAACAGCTGAAGAAAAAATAAAACAAGGGCAAAAATTTTCTATTCGTTTTAAAACGCCAGAACAAAAAAAAGATTACAAGTTGACAGATTTGGTGCGTGGAGAGTTAAGTTTTCCTTCAGACAGTTTAGGCGATTTTATTTTAATAAGAACAGATGGTTTTCCTGTTTATAACTTCTCTTGCGCTGTGGATGACAGCCTAATGCAAATAAGCCATGTTTTTAGAGGAGAGGAGCATTTATCCAATACTATTAAGCAACAGCTGATTCAAAAAGCTCTTGGCTTTTCCGTTCCCAAAATAGGACACTTATCCATTATATTGGATAAAAATAAAAAGAAACTCAGTAAAAGATCGGGTTCAGAAAGTGTAGAACATTATCAAAAAGAAGGTTATCTGCCTTCTGCTTTAATGAATTTTTTATCTTTACTAGGCTGGAATCCAAAAACAGAAAAAGAATTTTTCCATAAAAAAGAGTTAATAGAAAGCTTTAATATTGAAGGTTTAAATTCTTCTTCAGCTGTCTTTGATGAAGATAAACTTTTATGGCTTAATCAAGAGCATATTAAAAAATTATCAACTGAAAAATTGATAGAAATTTTAGATTCTTTTATAAAAGATATTCAAACAAAAAAAACAGAGCTGGAGAAATTGATACCAGCTCTCCGTTCTGGCTTTAAAACTTTAAAGCACTCGGCTCAAATTTTAAATTTGTTTTTACAAACAAACTTTGAACTTAAAGAATCCGCTCTTAAAATTTTAAAATGGCCTAACAGTAAAACACTACTTACAAAATGGAAGATTTTTTTACAAGAGTCTAAAAAGGATCATTTGAGTTTAGAAGATTTTAAAAAATTTCAAAAAGAATCAAAACTAAAAGGGAAAGAGTTTTTTATGCCTCTTCGTTGCGCTTTAATGGGACAACCCGAAGGTATAGAAATTAAACTTTTAGCAACACTATTGAGTATAGAAACACTTATAAAAAGAGCAGATATTGCTTTAAAGCAATGTTAATTCATAAAAAAATTTTATAGATTGAATATTATAAAGAACAGTTTGAAAAAAACGCATTCTATAAAGATTCAGAAATTTTTTGTTCAAGAATTTTTAACCAACTCCATGCTTGTTCAAAATTGAACTCTTCAAAGTCTTTTTGACGCAAAACTGGCTTTAGCCCTGTCTCCATTTGATTTAAAAATTCTTTTTTTCTTTCATCAGATAAATCTATCTTACAGTTTAAAGCTTTTAACTTATATTTAACCATTGGTGAGATTTCATGAATTCTTATACAAGCTTTGGGCTCTTCTATCAGACGCTGTTTTATAGCATAATGAATATCAAAAATATCTCTGATAGCTGGTATTTCTCTGGAAAGTGCGGCTCTAATTTTTTCACTATAAGCCTCTTTAAAGCTTAATCCTACTACTTGAAAATTTGAAAGCACCGCTTGTTCAGTTAAAGGATTTTCGATAAGTGTTTTTGCATTCAAATTTTCTTTTTCCCAAATCTTTTCATGAATACCAAATTCTATTTTAATTGTATTTTTACTTCCAGTAATTAAAGAGTTATAAACTATTTCAGCACTATACAAACGGTTTTCATTATGCCCTTCAAATGTTTTTGAAAAATCAAGAGATAATTTTTCAACAGCAGAAATTATATGTTTTTTAGATTTATCAGCTAAAGAACTTCTTTGTTTTCTGGAAGTTTTTGGTCTGTCTGAAATAGAAAAATCCAAATCTTCACTCAATCTATAAAAACCGACATAACATTTATTGAGAAGTGTTCCTCCTTTAAAAACTAAAAAATGAGACCAATCTAAATAGCCTTTTCCATGAAAAATTTCCTTAAGAAGAAGAGAGCAATAATAATCTTTTTCTATTAAAACTTCAGAAAATCCTGAATTTTGAGAAGTTTTTCTAACAGCTTCTAAAAAAAGTTTTTCTTTTTTATGAAAGTTTAACATTCTCTATAATATTCCATTTTTTATTTACAAAGCCTTTTCTGTTCTTAGGGTTAAGAGGTGTTAAAAAGTTTGTATTGGATATTTTTTTTTGTAGTGGATTTATAAATCTCTTTGAAATTTTCAATCTCTCTAAAGTCCAGCCAATTCTTTTCTGACTTATTATATTCCCATATTTGATTGTTAAATCAATCAGTTTTTTTGCTTGGATTTTTTTATCTTTTAAAGAATGAGCTATCCATTTATAAGCAACAGGTAAAGTTCCATACTTTTTATAATCATAAACAGCATCAAGAAGAGCTTGCTCTGGAGAGCTATATCTTACCCATATAAATTTTTCATCTTCAGTATAAACTTTCGCTTTTTTTATATTTCCTAAACGAGTTGAAATAACTTTTGTAAAATCCAAATGATATTGAAGAAAATATTTTTTTCTAGAGATTTTATCATTATATATAGTAAACCATGCTGAAACTTGATCAGAGTATCCATATAAATTAAACACAGCCTGTCCACTAATGTAAAATTTAGCTCCGACACTTTCCATATATTTATTTATGATTAAATAAGGAGAAGGAGACCAGACTCCATTTAAAGGGAGTCTTCGGGGTACTAAATAAAAACCTCGCCGAAGCTGAAAAATAATTCCATTTGAAGATAAGTTATAAAGTAAATCTGCTTCTTGTTTAGGAGAAAGATTCATAGACTTTACAAGATCGCCGGTTCTTACCTCCTCTTTTTTCTCAAATTGAATCCATGCAAAAAATTGCATTTCCCAAGGTCCCAATAAGGATTTTTTCTTTGTCATATTTTTTATTATATTCGCTTTATAAACGAATACAAGAAAAAATATAGCAAGATGTTATTCATATAATAAAAGAATTTAACTAAATTTAAAAGAACAGATTGAAAAAATCCTAAAAATTAAATCGTATTCTCATATTCAAAAAAACCAAACACAGTCTGCCCAATTCAACATTTTGGAGAAAATATCGACAGTGTTGGTAAAATTTCTTATTTTATTGAAGTTTGAGGCTTTTTATAAAAATCATTAAAAATTTATTTTTAAGTTTTAAAAAGCCCTAATTTACAAGGAATTTAGAATCAAATGGTGACCACGGCAGGAGTCGAACCTGCGACCTAGAGTTTAGGAAACTCTTGCTCTATCCAACTGAGCTACGTGGCCTTAAATTCTTTTAATAAGTGTGATTTTACTTTTTCAGCTAACAAAAGAATAGCTTTGCCTTCTTCGGAATCGGGTTGGCTTTCCAAAAGAGGAACTCCAGCCTCACAACTCAAGCCCACATTAGGATGAAAAGGAATAATTGCTAGTTTATTAATTTTCTTTTCTTTTAAGTAAATATCAATCTGACCTCTAGGGAAAAGCTCTATTTTTTTTTCTTGATCAACTTTATTTGATTTATCAGATAAATAGTAAGACATATTTTCCACAACACCAATGACAGGTATTTCAATCTGACGAAACATATTAAGAGCTTTTTTAGTATCTGTTAAAGATAAATTTTGAGGAGTACTGACAACTATAGCTCCTGATACTGGAACTTTTTGAGCAATTGTAAGAGCTACATCACCTGTCCCTGGAGGTAAATCAATTACCAAAACATCCAAATTCCCCCAATGCACATCTCTAAAAAATTGTTCAATCGCTTTAAAAAGCATAGGTCCTCTCCAAACTAGAGGCGACTCTTCTTCTACTAAATGCCCCATACTCATTAAATTAATACCATAGCGACGAATCGGAATAAGTTTATTGTCCTTATTTAACTCAGGTTTTAAATAAATAGTTCCTGTCAAACGGGGAATAGATGGACCATATAAATCAGCATCTAATAAGCCCGCTTTTAAATCCAATTTGGACAAAGCCACTGCTAAATTTAAAGACACCGTGCTTTTTCCAACCCCTCCTTTGCCAGAACCAACTACAATAATATTTTTTACATTAGGAATAGGAGTTTTTTTATCAAAAGGATTAGAAGACATGATTTATTTTTTAGCCATTTTCACTATATGTTCATACTCTGATTTTGTAATAGGCATTACAGAAAGCCTTTGCCCTTTTTTTAATAAAGACATATTTTTTAAAGCTTTTTCATGTCTTAATTCTTGAATGGAAATTATTTTATCAAAAATTTCAACAAATTCAACAGTGACGGCTTTCCAACGAGGATTCTGTTTTGTTGCTTTTGGATCATAGTAGATAGAATTTTTATCTAAAGCAGTTAGATCAGGTTCTGCCTTTTTACATACTTTAGCTAAACCTGTAACACCTGAAGGTTTTGAATTAGAGTGATAAAATAGCGTCTTATCCCCTATTTTCATGTCATTTATCATGAAATTGCGAGCTTGATAGTTTCTAACTCCATCCCAAAAAGCTTTCTTATCTCTTTTTAAATCTTTAATGGAATAAGAATTTGGCTCTGACTTCATAAGCCAATAATTTACTTTAGACATAAAACTTAATTAAAGTCATAAGTAAAAAAAAGCAAGCTTAATTTAATTCACTTTGTGGCATGTCTAAGCTTTTAAAGCTCGCTATTTTATATTTTACTATCCTGATATCCTTGATTAAAACTTTGTAAATATTAGCTTTAAAAACTCGGACATTCTTTTTTTTTACAAAGCAAGCTGTGGTCGCTTTGTGAGAAAAGTCTGTCTGAGTTCTGGAGCTTTATTTATAAGTGTTT
>JAPORL010000005.1 GCA_026712605.1 Pseudobdellovibrionaceae bacterium
GCGGGTGTTTGAGATTGCCGACAGAAGCAGAGTGGGAGTATGCAGTGCGAGCAAATACTCATCCGAATATTCTTTATTTTTTTGGAAGTAATCCTTTTTTATTAAATAATTATGCTATTTATGGTAGAAATTCAGGAGAAAAAACCCATAAAGTAAAAAGAAAGAATCACAATCCATGGAGTTTGTATGATATGTATGGAAATGTATGGGAGTTTGTTCAGGATACTTGGAGTGAAAAATTACCGGGAGGAACAGATCCTATAGTTAATGTCGTCTTTTCTGATCAGGTTCTTCGTGGAGGTAGTTATTACAACTCGTCAGATGACTTGCGTTCCGCTTTTCGTATTTTCACTCCTCCAAAAGGTAAGGGAAGGTATATCGGCTTTCGCCTTGTAAGGACGCTTTAAATCTTTGTATTCTATTGTTTTTTAGCTTACTGAAGTATGAATTTCTGCTATTCCTTATTGAGTAGGCAAAGGTAAATTCTCTATGAAATAAATTTTAAAATTTCAGCAATAAAAACTTTAAATTCCTTGTAGGCTAAAAAATAGTCAGCTTAGTTTTTTTTATTTTTTGTGATTTTTTTGATAAAATTAAAAAAATAGAAATCTATTTAAAGAAAACTGGGTTTTTAGAGGTATTTTAAAAAAAGGACTTGATTTTTTGTATAAATTATCAAAAATACAGTCTTATTAATACATAACAGAGAGAGGAAATATGAATAAAACAAAAGTTATAGAAAAAGTTGTTCAAAAAACTGAAGTATCTAAATCAGAAGTGGAAAAGGTTGTGTCTAGTTTTTTAGAAACAATCAAAAGCGCTTTAAAAGATAAACAAATTGTTAGATTGGTGGGTTTTGGTACTTTTTCTTCAAATGAAAGAAAAGCAAGGATAGGGCGTAATCCTCAAACAGGTGAGGAAGTTAAGATTCCTTCTTGTCATCATCCTAAATTTAAACCTGGAAAAGAATTTAAGGAATACCTTAACTAATCGGGTTAGAAGGTTAAACTATTGTTGTCTTTCTTGTTGAATAAAACAGGAAGGAGTCAAATGATAATATTTTTTAGGCTGAGTTTAGTCTTTTTGGCTTTGTTTTGTGTTTCAGCTTGTTCTTATTTAAAAAAAAGAGCTTTTAATAATTACATGGCTCAATTTAAAGATAAAAAGGCAGAACAAGTTTATTTTGAAAATTTACCTGTTGATTATAAAAAGCAACAGCATCCTGTTTTAGATTCTTTATGGTGGAATGAAAGTTTGCAAAGTTCCATTTCTTACTTTTCAACCTGCTCTAAAGTATCAAGGAGTTTAGAAAGCTTTCAAGCTTCCTCCTATCCTTCAAAATATAAACGGATAAGTGTTTCTAAAACAGATAACAGTTTATACTCCCTATTGGAGATTTCTCAATCTGATAGTGAGAAAATTTATATGTCTATTTATACTATGAAAAAAAAGGACTGTTATTTTAATATCAATTTAGTTGCTGGCTCTATAGATTCTTTTAATAAGCAAGAGCCTTTATTTAAAAAATTTATAAAAAGTTTTAATTATCAATGAATCAACTAATTACTTACTTCTATAATAGTTTAAGCTTTGTTAAAGATTTTTTTTCTTTATCAGGCTCTGTTTTTTATCACACTTTTAAAGGGCCTTTTTATTATCGTTTGATGATTCAAAACATGTATGATTTTGGTTATCGCTCTTTATTTATTGTTATCTTTTTTGCTATGAGTGTAGGTTTTATTGTAACTCTTCATACAGGCTATGGTTTAGAAAATTATGGAGCAAAAATTTATGTTTCAAAGATGATGATACTTTCTCTTTTTTTTTTGTTTTTAACCGTTTTAATTGTGTTTATATTAGCTGGTAAAATTGGCTCAGGTATTACTTCTGAAATTGCTTCTATGAAAATTTCAGAGCAATTAGAAGCTTTAAGAGCTTTAGGAGTTTCTCCCTTAAAAAGAGTGATTATTCCTAAAGTTTTAGCTTGCTTTTTTATTATACCTATCTTATGCATTTTTGTCAGCGCTATAGGTCTTTTAACGAGCGCTTATGTTGGAAAAGTTTTTTTACAGTTAGATTTTATAAATTTTTTAGGTCAAGCTTTATTAACCCCTCCTTTGGAGTTTTTTCTTTTTGGAGTTTTTAAAACATTTGTTTTTGCTTTTTTTATCGCAATTACATCTTGCCATTATGGTTTAAAAATTAGTAAAGGATCTTATGAAATGGGACAATCCACTATGAGAGCTTTTGTTGTGTCTTTTATTCTTATTATTTTTGGAGATCTGATTTTGACAACTATTTATTATAACTTTATTCACTTTGGCGGAAAATAATAATTAATCTAGGATTTATTTTTGGAGTAAGAAAATGTTAAATAAAAATTTGATAGAAGTAAAAAAATTTTATGTAAGCTATGGAGAAAAGGAAATTTTAAAAGATTTAAACTTTACTGTTCGTGAAAAAGAATGTTTTACAATTGTAGGAGATTCGGGAGTTGGTAAGACGACAATCTTAAGCTGTATTATAGGCTTAAAAAAACCAACACAAGGAGAAGTTATAGTTGAAGGAGAAAATGTAGTTAATATGAATGAAGAAGAGCTTATTCCTATTCGCAAAAAAGTAGCCTATGCTTTTCAAAATGGAGCTCTATTTGATTCTATGACAGTATTTGAAAATTTAGCTTTTCCCTTAATAGAACATGAGAAAATAGGCTATAAGACTTTAAAAAAGAGAGTGAATATGGAATTAGAGGCTTTTGAGCTTAAAGGGACAGAGAATCTATATCCTTCTGAACTTTCAGGAGGAATGCGGAAAAGAGTAGGTATTGCTCGTTGTATGATGTTAAAACCAAAAGTGATATTATATGATGAGCCTACGGTCAGTTTGGATCCTTACAATACAGCTAATTTAGTAAAAACTATGTTAAAATTGAAAAAAAGGGGAACTACATCCGTTTTAGTTACTCATAATATGTCAGTTGCTCTTCAAATTTCTGATAGGATAGCTCTCTTGTCTGATGGAAAAATTTCAGCTATAGGAACACCTGAAACCATTGAAAAAGATTATAATGTGTTATTGAAAAACTTTATGGAAGGAATAAAAGGAGGGTCTAAAAATGAAAAAAAATCTGTTTAAGTCAATTGTAGTTTGGATTATTGTAATCACAGGGATTATTGTTTTTTCTATTTTTACTTATATTATTGGAAATAATAAAGGTCAGCTTTTTGGAACTTTTGTGATTTATAGAACTCAGATGAAGGAATCTTCAGGAATTTATGTAGGGACTAAGGTTACAATACATGGTAAAATTACAGGCAATATTGTCAATGTAACAATCCTTGATAATGGAGAAGTAGAGCTTGATTTTAGTGTGCGAAAAAAACACAGATTTATTATTACAGAGTCAAGTATTGTGGAATTAAAAAATTCAGGGGCCTTAGGTGATCGCTATATTAATATTAGGACAGAGGATTTGTCAGCTCCTAAGTTGAAAAAAGGCTCTTTAATTCCTTATAAAAAAACTTCTAATTTATTATCCCTTTTTACAGGAAGGGAAGACAGTAAGTCTCTGCAATCCTTAAAAGATATTTTTGGTAGTGTAAATGATTTACTGGATCGATTAAATAAAGAAGGTTTAAAAGGAGTTTTATCAAAATCCGATCAAAAAGAATTAAGCCAACTATTAAAACATACAAATAGTGTTGTGAGAAAAATAGATTCAGGAGAAGGCACTTTAGGAGCTTTGATTAACGATAAAAGCTTATACAATAGAGCGCTTATTCTACTAGGAGAGCGTCCAAAAAAAGGCTATTTACAAGATTTAACAAATCGCTCAAAAAAAACTCAGTAAAAATTTGAAATAAGATTTTAAAGAAATCTTTTAGAAAATCAGTTTGCTCAATTCAATAAAAATGTTAGTCTGTTTAATGTTTAAATCCTTGATAAAGGGATTAAAAATTAAGCTAAATCTAATATTTTAATTATGAAAAAATCTCTTGTTTCTATTTCATCGGTTTTAGAAGATCTATTTAAGAAAAAATCTTCTCATTTTTCAGAAATTTATTTTTTACTCCAATTAAAACAAATTTGGAATCAAATAGTTGGAAATCAAATTTCAAAATGGGCTATTCCTAGTCAATTTAAAAATAAGAATCTTTATTTAAATCTTCCAGATTCTACTCATTTACAAGAAATGCACTTTGCAAAAGAGACTTTAAAAGATAAAATAAATAGTCGCTTTCCTTCAGTAAAAATAAATAAAATTATTTTAACAGTTAAAAATAAATCTTTTAAATGAAGGGGAGAGATGGCCGAGTGGCTGAAGGCGCGCGCTTGGAAAGCGCGTAGGCGGGTAACCGTCTCGTGGGTTCGAATCCCTCTCTCTCCGCCAGTTATTTGTAATGAATTTTTAAAAGGCTTATATTAAATTTTTTAAAAATTTAATGTGCAGGTTGTAGTAGGCAATTATTATTAAAACTATTTATAATAGCTTGTTCATATCTCTCGTTCATTCTCTCTTCATCATCTTTTGCATCCTCTAGATCATATTCAGCATCCTCTAGATTATTTTCTGCAACATCTAGATTATCTTCTGCAGAATCTTCAGCCTCTTTGGCAGAATCTTCAGCCTCTTGTGCCAGTTTTAGAGGCTCGTAATCCAATGCATTATCTATAGCCTCTTGTGCCACTTTTAAAGCATTTTTTGCAACTTTTACAGAAGTGTTTATAATTTGTATAGACTCGTAATCGTATAAAGGATTTTGAGCAGAAAATACCTCATTTATAGATTCACTTATAGCCTCTATAGTCTCTTCGGAATCATCTAAGTTATCTTTTATATCAAACAGATGAGAATCGTCAACTTCTGTCGCATCTATAAGCTCTTCTAAATTATATAAATCCTCTCGTGCCACTTTTAAAGCATTTTTTGCAACTTTTAAATCCTCTACAGCAGATAATATATCGCTTTTCGCTGTCTCCCAGTCTGCTTTTGCTTCCTCTAGTATATATAAGAAATTTTGACATTCACTAGATAAAGTAGCTTGTTCATTAGGCTTTTCTCCTTGATATCCAGAAACAGATGTAATAAAACTAAGTGAAAATAGTAAAATAAAAAATCTGAAAAACATAAGTAACTCCTTTTTAATAGTTTATTAAATAATAAGCTTTCTGTAGTTGTCAACTCTTTCAAACTAAAAAATTTACTGTATAGATTCGGGGCACTGACTATTAAAATTATTTCTCGCTTTTTGATATTCTTTTTTGGCCGCCAGTTCATAAATTTCTGCATCACCTAGCTTATCTCCCATAGTCGCCATATTATTTCCTAACTGAGATAGATAAACTTCAAGCACATTACCTTGATTTTTTGCGATTTCATAATTATTTTCTGCCAACTTATAATATTTTTTTGCATTTTCTAAGTTTTTTTGTTTTTCCTTCCATCCTTTTTTTGCTTGATCGACTGTGTATAAGAGTAATGTACAATCAGTATATGAAGAAGATATTTTTGGTTCTTCTGTTAACTCTTCTTCTGTTAACTCTTTTTCTGTATTAGATCTTAGGCACTGACTATTAAAATTCTCTATCGCTATTTTATAATTTTTAATAGTTTCCAGCTCAGTATTGTCTGCATCATCTAGATCCTTTTTTGCATTATCTTTTGTTTCATCATCTTCTGCAATTTTTAAAGTCTTTTTTGCAGATAACACCTTACTGTTCGTTTCCTCCCAGGCTTTTTTTGCTAATTTTTGTTTATCTAAGAGTTCTTGACATGATTCAGACGAATCACAAGATGCAATAATAACAAGTGAAAATAATAAAATAAAAAATTTGAAAAACATAAATTACTCTTTTTTATTTTTCAAATGACATTTTTTTAGACTAGTTTTAAAGCTAGATTTTTAGATTCTTTAAGTCAATGTTTAAATTATTTTTTAAAAAGAATAGGACTTAATAATGGTTTTTTTATCATTTATGAATTAATTTTTTAACTAAATTAACTCTACTTTTAGTGTTGAGCATGGAAGATCAATACTGTAAATATTACTTACTATATAAAGCCTTTAAACCTTTATTTGCATATTTAGGCACTGATTATTAAACTTATCTATAGTTATTTTATACTTTTCAATAGCTTCCAGTTCAGTCTCTTCTGCATTATTTAAAGCCTCTTCTGTATTATTTAAAGCCTCTTCTTTTGCATCTTTTAAAGACTTTTCTGCAGATAATGTATTGCTGTTCGCTGTATTCCAGACTTTTTCTGCTGATTTCTGTTCATTTAAGAGTTTTTGACAATCATTGGATAAATTTTTATAGATGTTAGAGTTTGCTTCAGATCCAGACAAATCACAAGATGCAATAATAGCAAGTGAAAATAGTAAAATAAAAAATCTGAAGGACATATATTAACTATACTTTAGTGTTGTTTTTGCATAGAAAATAACAGTATAAATATCAGCTTTTAAAAAATTAATTTGTAGATTTGGGACAGTCACTATTATTAAACTTATCTCTGGCGTTATGATATTTTGTCAATAGATCATCTAGAACTTGCTCTTGAAGTTTTAGCCGAGCTTCCTCATTATTTGACTCTTGCCCATTTGCTTTTATTTCATCTATAGTCTTTCTCTGATTTCGCACCAAATTGTCTTGTTTATTCCAGTCTGCTAATGCTTGTTTTTCTTGATTTGAGAGTTCTTGACAATCACTTTCTGAATATATATTTGTGTCAGAATTTTTTGCTTGATCATTAGAGATTGTTTTGTGACAAGCTGATAATACAGATAAAATTGCTAATAAAGTAAAAATAAGTTTCATAATATAACTCCTTTTTATTTTATAGCTTCAGTTATTAATCTTATTTTGTCAATAGCTATGGGTAAAAAATTTCTAGCCTTTAAAAAAGCCTTTCAGTAATTTTTAGTATATTTTCAATTAATTCAATCTCAAAATAAAATATAAGTATATTATCAAAAAGCTTTAAAGCTTTTTAAAAAATTAATATGTAGATTTAGCAATTACTATTAAACTCATCTCTGGCAGTTTCATAGTCTTTTAATAGATCATCTAGAATCTTCTCTCGGAACTTTAGATCCTCTTGTGTAATCCCTGTTTTTTGCTCATCTATTATACTCTTTCTTGCCTCCTCCACAAATTTCCTTTGTTTCTCCCATTCTATTCCTGCTTCCATTTGTTTTTCTTTGAGGTCTTGACACCTAACATATTGATTTATAGCTAAATCAGAGTTTTTTACTTGATCATCAGAGCTTGTTTTTTTACCACAAGCTGATAATAAAGATAAAATTGTAAATAAAGTAAAAATCAGTTTCATAATATAACTCCTTTTTATTTTATAGCTTCAGTTATTAATCTTATTTTGTCAATAATTGCAAGTCCATTTTTTAAAAATTAATGTGTAGATTTTAGGGACACCGACTATTATAATTATCTCTGGTATTTTCATAATTTTTCAATATCTTGATTTGTTAATAGCTGTATAAAAAAGTCCAGTTTTTAAAAAAGCCTTTCAGTAATTTTAGTATATTTTTAATTAATTAAAATTCGAATTTATTTTGTAGGCTTTTATGGACTTTAAATGTAAAGATAAAGCTTTTACTTTTACAAAAACAGAGCTAAAATTATAAATGGAGTATGTCCTAGATTTTTGTCATCTCAAAAAAACCAATAAAATCAAGCCTTCTAGCTCTTTAACTCTTTTCAAAGGCGAACTTAGGACAATATCTTTTAAATGTATAGTTAGCACTTTTATAGGCACTTCTAGTTTCCTTTTCTTTTTTTGAATGGATTTTTTCATCTTCTTCAAAATTTTCTAGATTAATTTTTGCTCTCCTATAATTGTTTACTGCGCTCATATAAGTATCATTTGGCTTATTATTGATTTCTGCTTCTTCAAACTCCTTTACTGCTTTATCATATTCTATTTTTGCTTTATCGAAACTAGTTTTAGCTTGCTCTAATAACTGGTTTGTGTTTTCCAAATTTAATTTTGCTATACCCCAGTCCTCGGTTGCTTTTTGTAGTTCATTTGAGAGTCTTTTACATAAAGGTGATAAAGTGGGTACATTTTGATTTATGTTAGTGGGGATTTCATTGTTTTCATCATTAGGCTTTGCTTCTTGATCATTATCTTTTGCTTCTAGATCATTAGAGTTTGTTTTTTGATTATTAGCTTTTGTTTCTTCATCATTAGAGCTTGTTTTCCCACAAGCTGATAATAAAGATAAAATTGTAAATAAAGTAAAAATCAGTTTCATACAGTAAATATCGGTTATTATGTAAAAGTTAGTAAGGTTTTTTATATAATTTCTTTGTTTTGTATTTTAAATTAATAATCTTTGCATGTCAAATAACTATAAAAAGGTCTAGTTAAAAAATCTTTAATAGTTAATTTTTTTATATTAAAAGCTAGCCTATATAAAATCTCAAAAGGAGTTCCGATTTAAACGTATAGCGACTGAAAGTTGCTTTTTGTCCAAACTCATGTCTCAAGTTCTTGAGCTTTATATCTTACTCAGCTTTTTAAAAAATTAATGTGTAGATTTAGGACACCGACTATTAAAATTATTTATAGCTACTTGATAATCATCAGTTAGCACAGCTAGAATTCTCTTTATGTAATTCATTATATGTTGCTCTTTTTCTATCTCTTTCTTTAGATTATTTATTATGTTATCTACATCATATTTATCACTCTTTTGCTCATCTTTTAACTGATTCTTTACATTATTTAGATTAGTTATATGATCGTTTTTACTTATCACTAAATTGACTTGGTTTTCCAATTCTTTTCTTGCTTGTTCTTTTTTATTTAAGAGTTCTTGACATTCAATTTCTAAATTTTTATTGATGTCAGAATTTGTTTTTTTATTGTTAGAGCTTTCTACTTGATCATTAAATTTTGTTTCTTGATCATCATTATTAATGATAGTAGGAGTAGGCTTAGTTCCACAAGCTGATAATAAAGATAAAATTGCAAATAAAGTAACAATAAGTTTCATACGATAATTCCTTTTTTTTTGTAGTTTCAGTTATTAATTTTAATCTGTCAATAGCTATAAAAAAAGTCTAGTTAAAAAAATTAATATGTAGATTTTAGCACCGTCTGTTAAAATCATTTCTAGCTCTTTGATAATCTCTTTTAGCTTCGTCTTCATCATCTTCTGCATCCTCTTTCTCTTCTTCTGCATTCTCTTTCTCTTCTTCTGCATTCTCTCTCTCTTCTCTAGCATCATCTTTATCTTCAGAGTGAGCACCTCTCAATTCATCTTTTGCATCCTCTAGATTATCTTTAGCTTCTTCTAACTCATCTTCAGCTTCGTCTACCTCATCTTCAGCTTTCCTCCAGTCTTCTAGAGCTCTTTCTCGTTTATCTAAGAGTCTTTGACATTGACTGGATAAATTTCTATTTCTGTCAGATCGGTCGTCCTCTTCGTCATTAAAGTTTGTTCTTTCATCAATGTAGATATCAGGGAGGGTAGGAACAGGACTAATTCCACAAGCTGATAAAAAAGATAAAATTAAAAATAAAGTAAAAATAAGTTTCATATTATAAATATCGGTTATTATGTAAAAGCTTTTAAATTTTTTATATAATCCCTCTATTTTTGAAATTTCAGCTTTTTGCCCTTCTAAAAATTATAGGAATAAAAGCTTTCAAGCTTGATGTAAAATCTTGTGCTTTTGTCTTGAACTATGTTATACCTGAGGTATGTTTTTGGCTCAGTTTTATGCTAGTTTGACTGATACGCTTTCTATTTTTTTTAAAAGTGTGTATTTTTTTAATTCCCTAGACTTTAGTGGTTATGCTTGGTTTGTTCGTTTTTTATTTCTTCTGCTTTTTCTGGCTATTGTTTTTGGCTTTCTATATATACTGATAAAGACTATCTTTATGAAAAGAGACATCACAATGATGGCTACTGTTATAGGACAGGAAGGAGAAGTAACAGAGTTAATAGATGATTTTGGCAAAATGGGTTGGGTTTTAATCTATGGAGAAAACTGGAAGTTTAAAAGTGAAAAACCAGTTAAGGTGGGTGATACCGTGAAGGTTATAAAAGATAAAAAAATGCAATTATATGTCCAAAAGGTAGAAGAATCGCAAAGTTTTCTTGAATAAAAAAATTGTAAATTCAAAGTTTCAAATTTATGTAAAAGCTTAGTAAGATAGAAAGCTAAAAAGGAGTTCGGATTTGAACACATAGCGACTGTAAGTTGCTTTGTGGCAAACCGCATGTCCGAGTTCTTGAGATTTGTATCTTACAAGCTTTTCACACAATAATTTAAAAATAGCTCTGATCTAAACAGCAATCGACTATAAAAGCTCAATTTACGGTTTTTTAGAGCTTTTATTAAAGAGATAAGCTATTAAAATTTATTATGAGAAAGAGATATCATTTCTAAAATTTTAATCTCATAAATTTTTCTGGACAAGTTAAATAAAATCTTGATAAAAAGATAAAAACTAAAAAGAGGAGGGATTTATGTCCTTTTTATATATTATTGCATTTGTTCTTTTTGTAATTGGTAGCGCGATTAAAGTTTTACCAGAATGGGAAAGAGGGGTTGTTTTACGATTTGGACGCTCTGTGGGTATAAGAGGTCCCGGTTTAATTATCTTGATTCCTTGGGTAGAAAGACTGCTGAGGGTAGATACCAGAACGGTAACCATGGACATTAAGCCTCAAGATGTTATCACTTTTGATAATGTTAGTATGAAAGTGAATGCTGTTATTTATTTTAGAGTGGTTGAGCCAGAAAAAGCTGTCACTCAAGTAGAAGATTTCTTTTTTGCTACCAGCCAATTGGCTCAAACAACCTTGCGTTCTGTTTTAGGTCAATATCAAATGGATGATTTGCTTTCCAGTCGTGATAAAATTAATCACACTTTGCAAGAGATATTAGATAAAGCGACTGAACCTTGGGGAATTAAAGTTTCTGTTGTGGAAGTGAAACATATTGATCTCCCTAAAGAAATGCAAAGAGCCATGGCTAAACAGGCAGAAGCGGAAAGGGAAAGACGAGCTAAAGTGATTAATGCGGAAGGGGAGTTCCAAAGGGCTGAAAAATTAAAACAAGCTTCACAAATTATTTCTCAAAGTCCAGCGGCTCTTCAATTAGCCTATCTTCAAGCTTTACAAGAAGTAACAGGAGAGGGTAAAAACACTATCATTTTGCCAATACCTATTGATCTTGTAAAACCTTTTATGAAAGCTATAGGTGAAACTGAAGTTTCCAGCTAATAAGTAAAGTTTAGTGATTTTTATCTTCTTTTTTAAGCTGGAATATAGAAAAATCTAAAAGGAATAAGCTAATTCTCTATAATCTATAAAAAATATTAGAGTATTAAATCTAAATTGAGATTTTAATTTTTTTACATTCTATTAATTATAAAGTGGTGTAAAAATATGAGCAATAAGAGTCAAAATAAATTTTCTCAAATTCTTTCTGTATGTAAGGCTAGAGGATTTTTATTCCCTAGTAGTGAAATTTATGGAGGGCTTAATTCTTGTTGGGATTATGGTCCTTTAGGAGTTCAGCTTAAAAATAATTTGAAAAAGCAGTGGTGGGAAAACATGACCAAAAGGTCGGATGTTACAGGACTTGATGCGAGTATTTTTATGCATCCTAAAGTCTGGGAAGCCTCTGGACACTTAGATGGTTTTACAGATCCTTTATCAGATTGTAGGGACTGCAAACACAGATTCCGCTTAGAAGAAGGTATGACAACTTGTCCTAACTGTGGATCTAAAAATATCACGGAGTCTAGAGATTTCAATCTGATGTTTAAAAGTTTTATGGGACCTCTGGAAGCAGAAAGCTCTACAGTTTATCTTCGCCCTGAGACAGCTCAAGGAATTTATGTTAATTTTTTGAATGTTCAGCAAAGCATGAGGCTAAAAATTCCTTTTGGAATGGCTCAAATTGGTAAAGCTTTTAGAAATGAGATAACTCCCTCTCATTCTATTTTTCGCACTAGAGAGTTTGAGCAAATGGAAATGCAGTTTTTTACTTCAAAAAAAGAAAGCGCAAGATGGTTTGATTATTGGCGGGAAGAAAGAATGCAACATTTGTTGAGTTTAGGTTTCAAGGAAACAGAACTTCATTTTAAGGTTCATGAAAAAGAGGAGTTAGCGCATTATGCTCAAAAAGCGGAAGACATAGAGTTTGATTTTCCTTGGGGGAGAAGAGAATTAGAGGGTTTGCACAATAGGGGAGACTTTGATCTTTCTCAGCATCAAAAATTTTCTGGTAAAAAACTTCAATATTTCTGTCCTGTAGAAAATAAATCTTATTTGCCTTATGTGATTGAAACTTCTATTGGAGTCGATCGGCTGTTTTTAGCTATTTTATCTTCTGCTTATAAAGAAGAAAATGTGAATAATGAGACTAGAAAACTCTTTAAATTAAGCTCTCATATTGCTCCTGTGCAGATAGCTGTTTTACCTCTTTCTAAAAAATCAGCACTTTTAGAAATAGCTGAGAGCTTATCTTCTGATCTCCAAAAAGAATGGTTTGTAGAATACGATAGCTCAGGAAGTATAGGAAAAAGATATAGGAGACAAGATGAAATCGGAACTCCTTTTTGCGCCACTATTGATTTTGAAAGTTGTGAAGATAATAAACTGACTATAAGGTATAGAGACAGTATGAAGCAAGAGCGTATCTCTATAGAATCTCTTAATAATTTTTTAAAAGATAATTTCAAATAGCCAATGTATTTGAAAAGCTTAGTAAGATACAAAGCTAAAAACTCAGACATGCGTTTTGCCACAAAGCGACTGTCAGTCGCTATGTGTTCAAATCCGAACTCGTTTTTAACTTTGTATCTTACAAGCTTTTATCAAGAATATTAAATATTTATAAATTA
>JAPORL010000129.1 GCA_026712605.1 Pseudobdellovibrionaceae bacterium
ATTGGCTAAGTGATTGAGCTATTCCAATCAGATACTGGCTTGTAAAAAGGATAGGCTTGGATAAATAATAAAAAGCTCCAGAAATTAAAAAAAGAATAAGCAAAATATAAGAATATTTTTGATTCTCTTCTAAAAATAAGTTCCATTTGATTGGTAAAAAACGGGCTATCACTTTTCCGCCATCCAATGGGTGTAAGGGTATCAGATTAAAAAAAGCTAACAACATATTTAAATAAATAAACATTTCCATCATGGAGATAAAGTTTTTATTTAAGCTTATTGTATTTGTAATCTGGCTTAGATATAAAAAACTCAAAATGAGAGTGCCGATTATAGCCAGAAAAATATTTGAAAGAGGGCCTGCAAAAGCGACCCAAAACATATCTTGTTTAGGTTTTTTAAAAGCATGAGGATTAACAGGAACTGGTTTAGCCCATCCAAAAAATAGGGGAGAATTGGTAAATAGAAAAATCAAAGGTAAAATAAGGGTTCCTAAGTAATCGACATGAACTATAGGGTTTAATGTGAGACGGCCCTCATAAAAAGCAGTTAAATCTCCCTTTCCCTCATAAAAAGCAGTTAAATCTCCCTTTTTTTTAGCTGTCCAAGCATGAGCAAACTCATGAACACATAGTGAAAAAAGAAGGGGCAGATAAAATAAAAAAATTTTTAATATAAAGTCCAATGATTCTTGAGTCATGTGTATTCTTCTATCATTTTTAATTTTTCTTTGAAAGATAAAACTATTTAGAAAGGGAATTAATATATAACTTCCCATAATAAATTTTAATTTAGTCTATCTTTTATAAAAGCTATAAAAGTAAGCCAAATAAATTCAGATTTTAATGCTTATACATGTTTCTTGATAAAAAGCTTAGTAAGATAAAAAGCTCAAAAATGAGTTCGGATTTGAACACATAGCGACTGAAAAGTCGCTTTGTTGCAAAACGCATGTCCGAATTTTTGAGCTTTTTATCTTACTAAGCTTTTATAGAATAGATATTGAAAGTTGTATATTGATTCCCTTTCTAACAGAACTAAAAAATCAGAAGGGCTAAAATCAGTCTTTAGACTAATGTCTTGCATTCTCTTTATATTATAATGACGGCTTTGCTAAAGGGCTTGTTTTTATATTATATTCAAAGAGATAAATATATGGAGTTTTCATTGGTCTTGAAAAAAGGACTTTTCGTAGTTTTTATTTTTTTGTTCAGCTTTTATGCGCATGCCGTTAAAGTGTATTTTCCTGATGAAGAGCTGGCTACAGAATCTGTTCTCCCTTTGGTTGATACCTCTGAGGTTGTGTTAAATAGGAATATTCGCTTAAAATTTAAGACAGAGTTAAGTATAGAGCATGGGAGAGGTTTAGAT
Source organism: Pseudobdellovibrionaceae bacterium (assembly GCA_026712605.1). Taxonomy (GTDB): domain Bacteria; phylum Bdellovibrionota; class Bdellovibrionia; order Bdellovibrionales; family UBA1609; genus JACOND01. Next base: position 1,372 of record JAPORL010000129.1, read on the forward strand.
GAGCCATTTTATGATAAAAATTATCCCACAGGAGTTATTAATTTTTATTTTACAGAAATTCATGCCATCAGTTTAATGGGAACTTATTACTTTCCCTTTCTATCTTCAGCTGGACGAGATTTAAGTGAAGGGAGAGGCTTAGCTGATGGAAAAAAATTTAGTCCGCTTAAAGCCCCCTATCCTCAATACAGTTTCTTTTTAAATTATTTATATACGCCTTATTACGGAAAAATGAGTTTAGCTAAAAAATGGGTATTGAATTTATCTATTTATGGTTTTATTGGAGGAGGGCTTGTTGTTTCAAATAAAAATGATCAGTTTCCCGGTTTTGATATAGGATTTGGAAAAAAGTTATATATTAACAAATGGATTGGTTTAAAAACAAGTATTGGATTTTACAGCTATTATGGTCCAGCAACTGCGAGACTGAATCTGGATGAGGGAGTTGGAAGTTTAAACTATAAAAATTTAAAATCTGATCAAAAAAGGTTTAATATCAATACTGTAGTTCATTATGGAGTATTTATTTTATTATGAAACATAAAGTTTTATTATTATTTTTTCTTTTTTCTGTTTCTGTTTTTGCTGAGACTTTGGATAATTTAGAATTGTCACCAGATGATTCAAAAAGCATTAAACAATTAAAAATTAAAAATTTATCTGATTTACAAAAATTAACTCCTAAGGATTCTGTTTCTGTCATTCAAAAAAGGTATCTTCCAAAAACTTTTAGAGGAGAATTTAAACTTTCAGCTTCTACTATAGTTAATCACACTTTTTTTTATTTAGGTGGAGTATCTGGAACTGTTGGTTTTTTTATTAGAGAAGATCATGGTTTTGGGTTGGAAGGTTTTGCTTGGCTTCCGCCTTTATTTAAAATGACAGCTAATGATATGATCAATCCTCCTAATCAAATTGTGCCTTTAGGTGTTTTCTTGAGTCAATTTTATACAGGAGTTTACTACAAATGGAGTCCGTTTTTCGGTAAATTTTCTGTTTTAAATCGTAAAATTGTGTATTTTGATATGTATATGACTTTTGGGGGAGGAATAAATTGGGTTTTAGATGCTGTAGATGTTATAGTTAAACAACTTAATCAAACAGGAAGAAAGCTGGATGAGAGGTATTCTAGGCAAATGGCTCTAGCTGAAGATAAATTTCCTGCTTTTAGTGTAGCTGTAGGTCAAACTTTTTCTATGACACAAGACTGGGCTTTTAATTGGGAGTTAAAACTTATAAATACTATTCTTAAATATCAAAATGATAGAACTTATTTTCCAGTAGATGTTAATTTTTCTATTGGAATAAACTATTATTTTCCAGGAGCTAAATACAGATGATAAATAATTTTTTGTTCGCAATCGCTTTTCTTTTTTTTAATTTATTTTCGTTTTCGGCTGTGTCTAAAGTTTCTCCTACTGAGTACTTAAAAAAAGTATCTAAAATTATTGAAAGAGGAGATTATCTGTTGGGATCCAGAGAGCTTTATCGTTTAGGTCGTGGCTCTTATTTTAAGAAAAATAGAGTTCAAATCAAATACACTTTGGGAATCGCTTTTTTAGAAATGAAGCTTTACCATTTAGCTTCTCTTCAATTTGTTTATGTAATTAGAAATGATAAAAGAGGAAAATATAAAGGCAGAGCTTTAGAAAAATTGAGTTTTATTTTAGATTATTTTAAAGGTGATCTTTTGTTTTGTCCTTTAATAAACGAAGTTAAAGAGTATGATTACCCTAACTCTGTTAAAAGCCAGTTAAGTTTTTATTTTGGTAAATGCGCTTTTTCTAAAAAGAATTTTAGAAAAGCTCGATCTTATTTTTCAAAAGTTAGCTCTTCTTCTCCTATTTATGATCGCGCTCTTTATTATAAGGCATTGTCTTATGCTGAAGAAAATAAAGTCAATTCATCCGCTAATGCCTTTAGGCAATTAGCGAGTTTAAAGATAGGAATTACAGATACTAATCGGGTTGCGGCTCTTATGGGATTAGCTCGTGTTCTGTATCAAGGAGAAAAATTTGATGATTCTATTCAGGTGTATCGTTCTATTCCTAAAGATACTCCTTATTTTTATGACTCTTTATTGGAAAATAGTTGGAATTATTTAAGATCTGGTAAATTTCGCTCGGCTTTAAGTAATTTTCAAAGTCTTCATTCTATTTTTTATGGAGATCGTTATCAGCCAGAATCTTTGATTTTAAGAGCTTATGTTTATTTATATATTTGTAAGTATTATGAAATGGAAAAAGTGTTAAATTTTTTTAATGCCATTTATAAACCTATTCTAAATGAAGTGACAAGATCTTTAAAAGGTAACAAAAACTATAATTCCTATGTAAAATCAGCTTTAACTTATGTAAAAAATAAACAGGATGGTTTTAATTTATCTAATGATGAGACTTTACCTAAGCCTATCATGGAGAAAGTATTAAAAAATGATAAATTCTACTCTTTGATTAATTACTTAGTTAAGTTAAACCAAGAAAAAGATCTATTGGACTCTTTTCCTGCGGAATGGAAAAGAGATCGAGTGGGAAGGAATGCTTATTATATTTTAAATCGGAGGATTAAAACCACTCAAAATACAGCTGGAAAGGAAATTTATAGCAATTTACGGGCTGTTAAATCAGATTTAGAAAGACTTTACACTTCTTCTCAGTATCTTAAGTATGATATGTTAAAAGGAAAAAGAGATTATTTGAAAAAGAAAATATCAAGAAAATACTTGGATAAAATACAAATTGATGAAAAAATTACTAGGTCTTATTATATACAAAATGGTTATGAATATTGGCCTTTTGATGGGGAAGCTTGGCTTGATGAATTAGGAAACTATCATTATTTAGGGAGACAAAACTGTGAGTAGTATTATTCTTTTTTTTATATGTTTTTCTTTTTACATTTCAGCTGTTGAGATTGATTCATCAAGAGTAACGGCTTCTACAAATCTAAAAAAATCAAATATTAAAAGAGATCAAAGGTTTAAACTGCCAAATTTAAAAAAAGTTCAACCAAGAAAACAAATAAAAAAGCTAGATTTAAAAAGTGTTCGTCCCTCTTCTTCTAAAATATACTATGGTGAAGATAGCCCTGAAGCAGAGTTAGAAGAAGTTATGATAGAAGAGGAGAACCAGCTTTTTAGACTTTTAAAAAGAAAAAAGAATGCAGAGTTGACCTTAAGATTAGGAGCTTTATATGTTGAAAGAGCGCGATTAATTGCTTTTAAAATTCAAAGTGATTATGAAAAAAAATTACAAGATTTTAAATCTGGAATAAGAAGCACTAAACCCTATCTCAATTTAAAACCAGCCCAAGTTTATAATAGGAAATCGCTTAAATTATTTGAGGATTTTAAAAGGAGCTATCCTAATCATAAAAGAATGGATGAGGTTTTGTTTTTCTTAGGATTTAATTTCTATCAATTAAAGGATAAAAAACAAGGTATTAAATATTATACAGAGTTAGAGCAACGTTTTCCAAAAAGTTTTTATTTATATGAGACTCGTTTTCAGCTAGCAGAGCATTATTTTCAATTGAGGAATTGGAAAAAATCTTTGTATTATTATAATAAAGTTTCTCAAAATAAAAGAGGTAAGTTTTACTTTTTTTCTCTTTATAAAAGGGCATGGTCTCTTTATAAACTTAATCAAGCTGATAAAGGTTTGGCTGTTTTAAAAAGAATTATTGAGGAAAGCCGTGATTTTCAGAATGTATCCGATAGATATCAAACATTCACTTTTACAGCAGAAGCTACAGAAGATCTCGTTTTATTTTATACTTTTTCTAAAAAAGATCCTGCGAATGCAAAATCTTTTTTTCTCTCTTTATTAGAGGAAGATATGGCATGGACTTTATTGAAGAAATTAGCTTATGCCTATCGTGACACTGGACAGTCTAAAGGTGTATTGATTTTGTTTCAAAATCTTATAGATCAGGATCCTTCTGGAAAAGAAGCTTTTGATTTTAAACATCAGATGGTGGAGACAGTTTATAATTTAGGATCTGTTTCAAATATTTTGAGAATTATTAAAGAATGGGTGATAGATTATGGTCCTAATAGCTCTTGGGTTCAAGCCAACCGAAGAAATACAAAGCTTGTAAAAAGAGCAAACAGTTTTCAAGAAGTTACAATTAGGAATTATACTCTAAAAAATCATGATACTTTTAGGAGAAATCGCTCTGCTAAATCAAAAGAATTGGCGATTAATTTTTATAAAATTTACTTTGATTATTTTAAAAACTCTGCTTTTTTGGATGAGATGTATTTTTGGAATGCGGAACTGTTATTTGATTCAAAAAAATATATCTCTGCAGTTAAAGCTTATGAAGAGGTTATTTCTTTATTTCCAAATAGTAAGTATACTAAGTCGGCTTATTTAAATCAGGTGTTGGCTTTAGAGAAAGCTTTACCTAATGATAATTTTATTAAAAAAATAGTTGGTAAAGAAACACAAGCTGTAGAAATACCACGAATCATAAGAAGTTTTTTGAAAGTGTCTGATCGTTATATTACTAAATTTCCAAGGGCTAAAAATACTCCTTCTGTTTTATACACAATGGCGGCTCTATATTATAAATTTAATCATTTTTCAAAAGCGGCTCAGTTTTTTAGACAGCTTTCTGATCAGTATCCCACTCATAAACTGGCTAGTGGTGTAAGAGCTATTTTATTAGATATTTATAATAAAAATCGTGATTATAAAGCTTTAGAGGAACTAGCCTTAAGTTTGGCTCAAAATAAAACTGTAGATAAAGACTTATTAAAAGAGGTTAATTCTGTATTAGAGCAAATAGCTTTTAAAAAAGCGCAAGATTTATCTATTGATAAGCAATATAAAGAAAGCGCTTTATTGTATGAAAAGTTTGCTAGATCTAAACCCAGTTCTCCTTTAGCTATGACTGCTTTTTATAATGCAGGCTTAAACTTTGAAAAAGCAGGAGATTCTTTAAGAGCTGTTTCTATGTACTCAAGTGTTTTGACTTATAAAGATAAAAACAATCAAAAAGCTCGTAAAAAATCTCAAGAATTTCTAGCTATTTTATATGAAAAATTGGGTTTTTATAAAAGATCAGCAGATGCTTATGTGGTTTTTGCTAAAAATTATCCTAAAGATTCTAAGTCTTCTGATTTTTGGTATAATGCTGGTGTTATTTTTGATGCTTTAAATGATGTTCCCAGCGCGGTTTATTCTTATGGAAGATACTTTGCTTTAAGTAAAAAACCAGATCGCCATGAGATATTTTATTTTATTGCTGAGCTTTATGGAAGAAATAAAAATTGGAACTTGGCTATAAGTAATTACAATCAATATATTAAATCTCCTTCTACTAAAGCTCTTAGAGTTATAAAAGCGAGTTTTACGGTTGCTGAAATCTATGAGAAAAAAATAAGAAACTTAAATCAAGCTCATACTTGGTATCAAAAAACATTGGGCTTATATAGGAGTTTAAAAACTGGAGTTTCTTATGGAGCTAGAGCGCATTTTTATATTGTTAAAAAAAGCTCTTATGATAAATTTCAAAGATTAAACATTCCATCAAATCCTGTAAAACAAAAGCAAGCCATTGAAAAAAAGTTAAGGTTTTTAAAAGATTTAGAAGTCGCTTTAAAGCCAATTATTCGTTATAATGATGGGGAGCAAATTATTGCCTCTTTATCTTTAATTGGTTTGGCGAATCAGGAAATGGCAAAAGCTATCTATAATGCTCCTCTACCAAAAGGTTTAAATAAAAAGGAGCAGGCTCAGTATAAAGAGGGCATTAAAAAGGCTATAGAGCCTTATATTCAAAAATCATTAGAACACTATCGTTTAGCTATAGAAAAATCTTCTAAAATTAAAGTTTATAGTGAATGGATTTCTAAAGCTTATAAGGGTTTAGCCGAAATCCAGCTTAAAGATCGAAAATTTTCTCATTTTGCTCCTTCTTTATTATTTCAAGAGGTTTTGTATTTACCTCTTATTGATAATACAGGAACTGTAACAGGTAGGTTTCTTAGCTCTCTAGCTAAAAATTTGAAAGCCGGTTTATCTCGATCTGATTTTGTTAAACTTTCAGAAGCTTTAGATACTAAGAATGAAAATAAAGTCTTACAGGCTGTTTCATCTATTTTAAATAAAGATCCTAATAATCTAGCTACTATAAACTCTTTGGCTGTTTTTTATTTAGAAAGAAATCGTTTGGGTTTAGCTGAGCTTATTTTAAACCGTTTAGCAGATCAAGATGACTCTAATCTACCTATCATAAATAATCTAGCTGTTATTTCTTTAAAATATGGAAAGCCTCGTTTAGCTATGACTTATCTAAATAAAATTTTATCTATAGATAGATCTTATCATATAGGAAAAATTAATTTAGCGAATATTTTTATTAGAAATTATGACTATAGAAATGCTTATGTTTTATATGAAAAAAGTCAAAATGATGATGATGTTAGGGAAACTGTACAAGAAAAGTATACATTTATTTTGAATAACTATGGAATAGCCTTAACGGGTGTTAAAAAATGGGAATCAGCGGAGACTGTTTTTAATAGACTGATAAAAAATCAATCGCCTTTATCTGAGAGTTTATTTAATTATTCTTGCTTTTTAGCCGAAAAGAGTAAGAAAGAGAGGAGACAACAAGCTCAGAGAAATCTTGTAAAAGCTAGAGATATTTTGGAAGAATTAAAAGTTTATCAGCTTAAAAGCAGTTTAAAAAGAAAATTGCCTATGGCTTTAAAATCTCTATCCTTATTATCTAAGAAATTTAAACAAAGTAATAAAGTCGTGAGGAAAAAAAGGAGTAAAAGATGAAAAAAGCGTTTATTTTTTTTAGCCTTATATTTCTTATAATTACCCCAGTTAGTCTTGAGGCTAAAAAAAGATCTAATAAAGATAGAGTTGTAGAAATTAATTTTGATGATGAGCTTTTAATTAAAGGAAAACTTTTAGGTCCTAGCTTATTTACTCTTTATCAAAAAAGAAATGTAGAGTTTGGAAAATTAATTAAACCTAGAAAAAATTTTTTACCAGAAATGAGGACAACTTTAGGGGATATAAAATAAACAATATTATTTTATAGGAGTCATTTTGAAGTATTTATCATTGAAAATTTTTAAAGATTCTAAACTTGTTAAAACAAAAATTTTTACAGATGATCAGATTAGTATTGGAAGTAGCGAAGGTTTGAGTCTTCAACTAGAAGGTATTTCACCTTGGCATGTTTTAATTGAGAGAAAGCATGATATTTTTTGTATTTTAGATTTAAATTCAGAAACAGGAACTAAATTAAATGGAGAGCAAATTACTGATGAAACCGCTTTGCAATCGGGTTCTATTATTCAAATAGGAGACTATGAAATTCATTTTTTTGTAGGGCCTCCTAAGGAGCAATCCGTATCAAAAGCTTCTTCTCAAACAGCAGTTCCCTCTTCTCAGCCAGAAATACAATCTCAAGTAAGCGCTCCTCCTCAGTCAGAAATACCTTCTGAAAAGACAGTATATTCTCCTCAGCCAGAAATCCCATCTCAAGCAACAGTTCATTCTTCTCAGCCAGAAGTGCCTTCTGAAAAGACAGTGTATTCTCCTGAGTTTGTAAGTAAGCCAAAAGGTTTTTGGAATACTTATGCGCCTTCAAGCCGTCTTAAAAGTTTAGACGATTATTTAGAGCCTTCTATAGGAAATTTGATTGAAGTCAATGTGTGTTGGAGAGAACGAATTTTAAAAACTTATTATTTTTATAAAAAAGGTGATGTTTTTATAGGAGGAAATAAAGACTGTCAGGTGAAATTTCCTAATATGCAAAATCGATCTTCTTATAAATTATTAACAATTTCTTCAGGGGCTCAAATTCATTTAAGTGGAGCTGTTCAAGGAATGTTATTTCAAGGTAAAAATAAATCAACACGTGTCTCTCATGCTCTTAAGGGAAATCAAAATGTTACTTTAAAGCCTTATGAAATGGTTAGGTTGGATTTTAATTCAAACTTAAAATTATATATTAGGCTTATAGATAAACCTGCGATTCCTCCTCTGACAGGTTTATTAAATTTAAGAGTTTCAGAGGCTCTTGCCTTGTTATTTGCCTTTTTATTAACAGGACTATTGTTCTTTTTTGGAACTTTATATGCTCCCGCTTTTTTAACAGAAGATATAGAGTTTATAGAAAAAGATACAAGAGTGGCGCAAGTGATTTTTAATAAGAAACCAGAAGAAAGAACAATTGTAAAATATGAGCTATCTGATAAAACCACTCGATCAGTACCAATTAAAACAATTAAAAAAACAAGACCTAAAAAACTAGCTGTAAAAACTCCAAAAGTTTCTAAGAAAAAGCCAGTTAAAAAATTTAAGGCTCCTAAAAAAGGCAGACAAGGAAAAATAGCGGCAGTGGCTAAAGGTAAAAGAAAAGCAACTAAGAATATTAAAGTAGGAAGCGCTCGACCAGGAGGCTCTATTAAAACAGGAAAAGCGGGGTCTTCAGCTCAAACTGTAGCTAAGGATCCAACTAAACTGGGTGTTTTAGGAATATTGGGTGGCGGTGGAGTTATGGATAAGCTTGATAAAGGAGCTAGCGGTCCCGGTGGCTTAGTTGGACTTGCCGATCAATTTTCAGGAGGAGCGGGAACAGAGGATTCTTATGAAGGCAAGGGTTTAGGAACACGTACTAAAGAACTGAGTTCAGGTCAAGGTACAGCTATACAAGGTATTTCAGGGATTAAAACAAAGGGTAAAGGTTTAGGAGTAGCTGATTCTGGCAGAGGAGGACTTGGTGAAAGAGGGCGTATGAGTATAGAATTTAGTACAGATGATATAGATGTTACAGCAGGAGAAATTGATAGAGAAGCTATTCTTCGTGTTATAAGGAGGAATCAAAATAAGTTTCAAAGATGTTATCAGTTAGCTTTAAATCAGAAGGCTTCTATTCAAGGGAACTTGTCAATGAGGTGGATGATTTCAGCAAATGGAAAAGGCAGAAATGCCAGAGCGGCAGGGAGTGATATAGATAGTGATACTTTAAAAAATTGTGTAGCAGGGGTTTTGGAAAGTTTGATTTTTCCAGAACCGCCATCTGGACAAATTCCAGATGTTACATTTACTTTTAGATTTTATTTATAATTAGCAACCAGAGGAGGTAAAAATGGATGCGCAAACAGTAGAACTTATGTATAGATGTGAAGGAATATCGGGTTTAGCAAAACCTTTTTGTGAAGGTGGGACGGTAATGTATTTTATCGCCCTTATTGGTTTTGCCGTTGTCATGCTTATTTTAGAAAGAACAATCACTTTAAAAAAAATGAGTGTTGACAAAAACGCTTTAAGTGAAAGTTTGTTTGGAATGATTCTAAGAGGAGATATCCAACAAGCTATTGCTTATTGTGACGGAAAACCTTCTCCTTTAACAAACACTTTAAAGGCCGGTTTGGTTCAGGTTTTAAATAAAAGACCAGATGAAGAAATTCAGGTAGCCATGGATGCTTCTGTTTTAAGAGAGACTCCTAAGATAGAAGGCTGGACATCTTTTCTAGCTGTTTTTGGAAACTTAAGTGTGCTTGTTGGTCTTCTTGGAACTATTATTGGATTGATAACTTCTTTTAGTGGGGTTGGGCAAGCCGATGCGGCTACAAAGGCGGCTTTGCTATCTCAAGGTATTTCCGAAGCTTTGAATTGCACTGCTTTTGGTTTGTTAGTTGCGATAATATCTATTTTTGGCTATGCAATTTTTCAGACTATTATTGGAAGAAGTATCACAGAAATGACAGAAAGTACGATGAATTTAATGAATGTAGTGGTTTCTAATAGGGATAAGATTGAATCTAAAAATTAGAACCAGCTTTTTAAATTAAGAGGAGAGGTTTATGGCGCAGTTTCAAGAAATGAATCCTAGTAGTGGCAGGAAATCTAATGTGGATCTTAATCTGGTCCCTTTCATTGATTTAATGAGTGTTTGTATTATATTTTTACTAATCACTGCTGTTTGGACTCAAGTTTCTATGATACAGTTAGGATCTTCCATTTACTCTAAAAAAACTACAGATGATATTATTGAGCCTCCTCCTTTTTCTGAGCTTATTTTAAGAGTAGATGTTTTACAAGAAGGCTTTCGTATTTTGTTGGGAAAAGATTTTATATCTGTGCCAAAACTGTCAGACGAAAATTATGATAAAGATAAATTGATTGCTATATTAAAAAAAGCAAAAGAGCAATATCCCGAAAAAATGGATGGCGTCGCTTCTGTAAGAGATCAAGTTTATTACAAACATTTAATTGAAGCTATGGATGCTCTTTTAATAGCTGGTTTCCCTCAAGTTTCTATAACAACAACAGGAGTTCAGTAATATGCCTATATATGCCCCTGGTATTCGTAGAAAAGGAAGTTATGCGCAAAGCGCTAAAAGAGATGTTGTGGCTGTTTTACAGCTAACGGCTATGGTGGATATGTTTACTGTTTTAGTGGTTTTTTTACTACAAAACTATGCAGTGACAAATCAGATACTTCCTATTTCAGAGAAAATAGCGCTTCCTCAAGCTAACGAAGTTAGGGAGCTAAAACCTTCTCATGTGGTTCTTATTTCTGATGGAATAATTACTTTAAATGAGCTTGTTTTGGGTTCTTTATCAAAAGAAACTTCTGATTCCGATTGGGTTTTTCTGCCTTTAAGAGAGAAAATGGTGGAATTGATGCAAATGGCTCAAGAGGGGGGGAGTAACTTTTTATTGGCCCAGCTTAAACAACTGAGCGCTGATCCAGAAGATGAAAATATTATTAAACAGGCTCCTTTTAGGGTTACAATTCAAGCTGATGAAAACACTCAATTTTTAGATGTTAAAAAAGTCATGTACACTTTAACAGAAGCTGGTGTTAGAGAGATGAATTTTGCCGTTATAAAAACAACAGATGTCAAATTTAATAAAGAGCGTAATCCTCAATAATTCTTTTATAGTTTGTCAAATTTGAAATTTTAATTTTGTTGATTAAAAGCTTGTAAGATACAAAGCTAAAAACTTTGGACATGCGTTTTGCTACAAAGCGACTGTTGGTCTTTATATGTTTAAATCCGAACTTTATTTTTAACTTTGTGTGAAAAGCTTGTAAGATACAAAGCTAAAAACTCGGA